>CAZNNA010000052.1:0-14584 GCA_964573825.1 uncultured Treponemataceae bacterium | reverse complement strand
TGGTCCCGCCGGCCTCCTGCCCGGAGAGCTGGCGGAGGCCTTGGGCCTCCGCCCCGCCTTCCGCGGCCGGCAGGTGCTTAAATGGATAGCCAGGGGCGTCCGCTCCTTCGCCGACATGAGCGACCTTCCCGCCGCCGACCGAGAGCGACTGGCGTCCGCGCCCGTCCGCGGCTCGGTCGTCGACGAGGCGGTCGAGGCCGACGACGGATCGGTCAAGCTCCGGCTGCGCCTCGCTGACGGGTCGGCCGTCGAGTCGGTGCTCCTGTCCGACGCCGAGGGCAGGCTCACCGCCTGCGTCTCCACCCAGGTGGGCTGCCCCATGGCCTGCGCCTTCTGCAAGACGGGCACGCTCGGCTTCCTGCGCAACCTGGGCCCCGACGAGATAGTGGAGCAGTACCTGCACCTGGCCGACCTGCGCGGCAAGCCCTCCAACGTCGTCTTCATGGGCATGGGAGAGCCGCTCCTTAACCTAGAGGCGCTCCGGGCGGCCATAGCCATACTCGAGCATCCCGACGGGCTGGCCCTGTCCAGGCGCAAGATAACCATATCCACCTGCGGCATCGTCCCGGGCATACGAGACCTGGCCGACAACGGCCCGAGGGTCAGGCTGGCCGTGTCCCTGACGGCGGCGGACGACCGCCTACGGAGCGCGCTCATGCCGGTCAACAGGCGTTGGAACCTCGCCGAGCTCAAGGAAGCGCTCCTCTACTACCAGGGCAGGACCGGCGACCGTATAACGCTGGAGGCCGCCATCATGGGCGGCGAGAACTCGAGCCCGGAGAGCGCCGCCGCCATGGCGGCGTGGATCAGGCCCCTCAAGGCCCAGGTCAACGTCATCCCCTGGAACCCGGTAGGCGACCTACCCTACCGCGAGCCCACGCGCGCCGAGGTGTCGGCCTTCGAGGCCGAGCTCGATAGGCAGGGCGTCAACGCCGTGCGTCGCGCGCGTAGGGGCCGCGGCGTATCGGGCGCCTGCGGCCAGCTCGGCGACACCCTGGGCGCCGCGACGCTTCCCGTCTACGACGACGAAGAAGAAGGCGAAGAGAACGACGGCGAGTAGCGCTTATCGAGGCCGCCAGGCGGCTATCGTGGCCGCGAGGCCGCTAGCCGGGCCGCGAGGCGTTCGGCCTTGCGTTCCGCCCGCTCGGCCATGGCCAGCCTCGTGGCGTTTCCCGGCCTAAGCCGCACGCCTTCCCGATAGGCCGCCGCGGCTCGCAGCGCGTAGCCCAGGGCCGCCTCCCTATCGCCGAGGGCCTTCTCGGCGTGGATGCTCTTGGCGTACAGCCCGGCCGCGTCGTCGGGCAGGTACGGCGCCAGCCCGAGCCGCTCCGAGCTGCGGCCGACCCGTCCGTAGAGCCTGGCCAGGCGCCTCGCGGCCCGTCCGTCGTCCAGCCCTAGCTGCCCCCTGAGCGTCGCCTCCGCAGCCGCCGGGTCGAGCCTGGCCTGCAGCTCCGCCAGGCCCACGGGATCGGCTCCGCCTAGGCCTTCGCTCCCGAGCGCGGCGACGGCGTAGATGGACGAGACGAGGCCCGCGAGGGAGGCCACGTCTAGGGCGTTGTGCGAGAATACCAGTCCGAGCCGCTCCGAGCGGCCTCGGCGCAGGTAGTCGAACCAGGCCTCGGGCACCTCGGCGCCCGGTATGTCGCCCTCGCGGACGAGCCCCAGGACCTCGGCCTCCAGGCTACGCAGCGAGCAGTCGGGCAGGCGCCCGCGATACAGGAGGCGCGCCGCGTGGACGGCATCGGCGTGGGCGGAGGGCGCGGCCGGCGCCAGGCCGTTCATGGCGCGGCGCGTGGCGTACAAGGGAAGGTCGAAGGAGGCTCCGTTATAGGTGAAGACGGCCTCGGCAGCGCCGAGGTCGGCGCCTAGGCGCTCGAGCAGGGCCGGCTCGGCCGGGAAGTCGTCCATGAAGTATTGGGTCGCCTCGAAGTCGCCCCCCTCCCGGTAGCGGCCCAGGGCCGCCAGGAAGGCCACCGTGCCCGCGCCCCCCGACAGGCCCGTCGTCTCCAGGTCGAAGAAGACTGAGCCGTAGGCCGAGGCCTCGCGCCCGGCCAGCCTCGGCGAGAAGAGCCCCAGGCGCAGGGCCTCCCGCGGCGGGGGCGCCACGCCGGGAACCTCGAGCCGCCTGGACCAGAGCCCGTCGCCCTCGCCTTTCCATGACCCCGGCGGCTCGGGTAGTCGCCCCGATCCTCGCTCGGTCCGCGCGGGCGGCCTTCCGGCCGTCGCTCCGCCTCGCGAGGCGCGCGCGGGGCTAGAGGAGACCTCAGGCGCGGCCGAGGCCTCCCGTATGCGCGCTAGGCGCGAGCGGAGCGATCCGGCCATGCGGCCTACGCGCGATCCCCGCGGGGCTCGCGGGCCTCGAGCTCGCCCAGGGCGGCCCGTAGGAGGGCCGCGCTCGAGGCCTTGCGGCGCCTGACCTGGGCGAAGCGCTCCTCGGCCACGCCCACGCAGGAAGGGCAGCCGTCGTCGCAGTCGCAGGAACCCGCGCGCTCCGAGGCGGCGGCCAGGACGGGCTTGAGGCGCGGGGAGAGGGCCTCGGCCAGGCCCGTGCCGCCCGGATAGCGATCCCAGACGTAGACGGCGGGGCGCCCGTAGTGGTCGTCGTTGACCCGCCAGGCCACGCCCAGGTCGGAGCGGTCGCAGAGGAGCTCCGCGGGCGCCATGGCCCGCAGGAGGGCGCAGAAGCCGGCCAGGCAGGCGGCCCGCTCCATCTCCCCGAGCCCCGCCAGGAGGCGGCCCGAGGCGCCTTCCTCCCCGAAGACTATGGCCAGGCAGCGCGTCTGCATCTCCTCGGGCGGCAGGTATATCTCGCCGTAGCCGATGTTCTCGTTCGAATGGAAGCGCAGCTTCTTGTACTTCTCGGCGCTCGAGCGCACGAGGAGGTCTCCCAGCGCGAGCTCTAGGCCACCCGATACGAGCCGCTCGTCCTCCGACAGCACCTTGAGGTCGTTCTTGACCACGGCGTCGTTATAGTAGTTCGTCTCGCGTTCCTCGACGAAGCAGTGCCGGTTCTCTATATCGAGCTTGAGGACGACGTACTGCCTGCCTCGGTGTATGTAGACCGCGTCGTCGAAGATGAGCTCCTTGGCGCTCGGCCTGTCCATCTCGCCTATGACCTCGTTACGCCCGGCGGTCCTGTCCACTATGACGATGTTGTCGGCGCTGGCCGAGCGGAGCGATATCTTCTCCGCGGGGTAGCCGGAGTCGGCCCAGAACCAGCGGCCTCCGGTATGGCGCACGGTGCCCTCCTCGGAGAGGAAGGCCAGGGCCGCCTCGACGTCGGGGCCGAAGGCCTCGCCGGCGGCGAAGGGTAGCTCGAAGGCTGCGCACTTGACGTGGTCGGCGTAGACGTAGGGGTTGTCCGGGTCTATGCGGGCGCTCTCGGCGGCCTCCGACAGGCAGCGCTCGGGATGGTCCATGAGGAACTGGTCCAAGGGCGCGCCCGAGGCCACGTAGACCGCCAGGGACTCGCCCCGCCGCCGGCCCGCTCGCCCCGCCTGCTGCCAGAACGAGGCCAGGCTGCCCGGCCAGCCGGCTATCACGGCGGCGTCCAGGCCCCCGATGTCTATGCCGAGCTCCAGGGCGTTCGTCGATACCACGCCCGAGACCGAGCCGTCCCTGAGGCCCCGCTCTATGGCCCGCCGCTCGTTGGGCAGGAGGCCCGAGCGGTAGGGCTCCACCCGGACGCCCGAGTTATCGGTATAGATGTTCCTGAAGCGGTCGTTGAGGTAGGAGGCCAGGATCTCCACGCGGAGGCGGGAGCGGGCGAAGAGTATGGTCCTGACGCCCTTGCCTATCAGCCTGGCCGCCAGGGCCATGGACTCGTCGGCCGAGCTACGCCTGATGCCCTGGACCCTATCGACGAGGGGCGGGTTATAGAACGCCACCGTCTTGGCCGCCCTGGGCGCCCCGTTCTCGGTGACGGCCGCCACGGGGCGACCTATCAGGGCCTCGGCCAGCTCGGCGGGGTTGCCTATGGTCGCCGAGCACAGGATGAAGCGCGGGTCGGACCCGTAGCGAGCCGCCACGCGCCTAAGGCGCCGCAGGACGTTGGCCACGTGGCTCCCGAAGACGCCCCGGTAGGCGTGCATCTCGTCTATGACGACGTAGCGCAGCCCCGCGAAGAACTGTATCCACTTGGCGTGGTTCGGGAGGACCCCCGAGTGGAGCATGTCCGGGTTGCTTATGACTATGCGCGCCGACTCCCTGGCCGCGCGCCGGGCCGACTGCGGCGTATCGCCGTCGTAGGTCACCGCCTTGACGGGCAGCTCCCCCGCCTCCACGAGGGCGTTGAGCTCGGCCTGCTGGTCCTGGGACAGGGCCTTGGTCGGGAAGAGGTAGAGCGCCCGCGCCTCGGGGTCGGCGAGGAGCTCGCTCGCCACGGGCAGGTTATAGCAGAGGGTCTTGCCCGAGGCCGTGGGCGTGACCACCACGACGTCGCGGCCGGCGGAAGCCAGTTCCCAGGCCTCGCGCTGGTGGCTGTAGAGCCGGTCGACGCCCCGGGCCGCCAGGGCCCGCCCCAGGCGAGGATCGAGGCCCGGCGGCAGCTCCGCCCAGGCGGCGGCGCGGGCGGGAAGGGTCCTGACGGCCTTGAGGCAGGGGGCTACGTCCGGATCGGCTAGGAAGGCCGCTACGGCGGCCCTGGCATCGTCATCGTTCATGGCTATACTATGATACGGTACGGGCGGCGCTCGTGTAAATCGAGGCCGCGGCCGGCTATCCAGTCGCCGGCTCCGATAGCGTCCCCCGGATTCCCCGGGCCGTGCTATACTGGAGCCGGCATGAGCATTAAACGATCGGAGGAGTAGATGAATAAGGTTCTCTCTATCGTCCTCGGCGGAGGCAAGGGCACGAGGCTCTTCCCGCTGACGAAAGACAGGGCCAAGCCCGCCGTCCCCTTCGGCGGGAGGTACCGCATCGTCGACATTCCCATATCCAACTGCATCAACTCGGGCTTCAAGCAGATATACATACTGACGCAGTTCAACTCGGCCTCGCTCCACCTGCACATCGCCAAGACCTACGTCTTCGATAACTTCTCCAACGGCTTCGCGGAGGTCCTCGCCGCTGAGCAGACCCTGACGCACTCCGGCTGGTACGAGGGCACGGCCGACGCGGTCCGCAAGAACCTGGTGCACTTCAGGACGCAGGCGCCCACGCACTACGTCATCGTCTCGGGCGACCAGCTCTACCGCATGGACCTCGCGGATATGTTCAAGTGCCACCTGGAATCGGGCCGCGCCCTGACCATAGCCTGCACCACCGTGACCCGCGAGGACGCGAGCGACTTCGGCATCATGAAGGTGGATAAGACCAACCGCATAGTGGAATTCCAGGAGAAGCCGGGCCCCGTCAAGGATATCTCCGACTACCGCATTCCCAAGTCGCTCCAGAAGGACCGCCGGGGCTCCAAGGAGTACCTGGCCTCGATGGGCATCTATATCTTCGACGCGGCCCTCATGGAGGAGGGACTCGACAACGACCTCAACGACTTCGGCAAGGAGGTCATACCGGCCATACTCGCCAAGCACGAGGTCAACGGCTACGTCTTCGAGGGCTACTGGGAGGACATAGGCACCATTCGTAGCTTCTACGAGGCCAACCTCAACCTGGCCGCGATAGCGCCGGAATTCAACTTCTACGACGAGGTCAGCCCCATATACACCCACAGGCGCAACCTGCCCTCGTCCAAGATCAACTACAGCACCATGAACCAGGCCATAACGGCCGAGGGCTGCATCATCACCAACGCCTCTATATCCAACTCCATCGTCGGCATACGCACCATCATAGAGACCGGCGCCAGCTTCGACGGGGTCGTGTGCATGGGAGCCGACTACTACGAGACGGAGGCGCAGAAGAAGCACAACGCCAAGCGCCGCGTGCCGGACATAGGCATAGGCAGCGGTACGATAGTGAGGCGAGCCATCATAGACAAGAACGCCCGCATCGGCGCCGACTGCCGCATAGGCATCGACAACAGGGAGCGCGCCGACGGCGAGTACGGCTCGTACTACATAGTCGACGGCATCATAGTCATACCCAAGAACGCGGTCATAGAGCCTGGCACCATTATATAAATCGCGGGCGCCCGCAAGGGCGCCCGGAAGGAACCATGATGAAACGTCCCGTCAAGGCGGCCCTCCTGGTCGTCGACGTCCAGCGCTACTACCTCGAGCCGGCCTCGCCCTTCTTCTCGTTCTCGGAGCTATGCTGGCCGGGAAGCATGTCATACATCGGCGATCGCGTGAGCGACACGGTGTTCCCGGCCGTCAAGCGCCTCAAGGCTTCCTTCTCGCGCCTAGGCTGGCCCACCGTATACCTGCGCCTCTGCTCGGCCCTCGATGACAGGTCCGACCTACACCGCTTCTTCAGGGCCTTCTGGGCCCAGGCAAAGAATTCCGGCTTCGACGATGCCTATCCACTTGCGGACGATCCATGGGCCCAGGTAGCTCCCGAGATAGCCCCGGCCGACGGCGACATCGTCATAGATAAGCGTACGTACTCGGGCTTCTCGACGCCCGAGCTAGAGGCCGAGCTCAGGCGGCTCGGCGTCGGCGCCGTCGTGATGACCGGCCTGGCTACGAGCCAGTGCGTCGACACGACGGCCCGCGCAGCCTCCGATCGCGGCTTCATAGTGGTCCAGGTAGAGGACGCCCAGGCCGACTACGGCCCGGACCAGCACGACGCGGCCCTCTACGCCTCGCGCGGGGTATGCGGCGGCCACGTGGTGGACTCGGAATTCCTGTCCGCCGCGCCGGAGCGACTCCTGCAAGCCTTCGCCGAGGCGGAGGAACGCTAGGGCAGTTCCTCGGCGCCCCTGTCGGGGGCGTCCGCCCTACCCTCGCGGCTCAAGCCGAAGAGATCGGCGCCACGAGTAGCGGCGGCGCCGCCGATAGCGACGATGCCGGAATTGACGCAGGCGGAGGCCCGGGACAGCCTTCGCAGGCCCTTCTCTACGGCTCGGAAGGTTACGGCGGGCGACTCCGCTATGTTGGCGGCCGAGGGCGAGGTAAGCGCGTTCAGGCCGCCGACATCGAGTATCGCGCTCGGGTACGGCCGCCCCTCGACCATGGCCGCGAGGCCCCAGAGGCAGTTGGCGTCGATGCTACCGGCGGCGAGCGGCGTGTCGCTGCGGACGAGTACCGCCCGGTCGCCCGCGGCGTTGACTATGCTGTTGCGGAGCGACGCGGCCGAGGCCGCGGACACCAGGAAGGCTGCCTTGGGAGCGCCCATGAAGGCCGTAATATGGTAAGCGTCCAGTCGAGAACCGTTGGATAGCGAGAAGAGCTCGGCCGAGCCCTTTCCCGCCACGTCCAGGTAGAGGCTCCTGGCCGTAAGCGTCGAGGCCGAGGCCCCGAAGGCTCGGCAGGACGAGGCGCTGGCGGCGAGCGACAGGATAGAGCGCTCTATGGCGACCCTCGAGCCAGTACAGCCGAGGGC
Source organism: uncultured Treponemataceae bacterium (assembly GCA_964573825.1). Classification (GTDB taxonomy): domain Bacteria; phylum Spirochaetota; class Spirochaetia; order Treponematales; family UBA12059; genus SZUA-370. Next base: position 7,141 of record CAZNNA010000052.1, on the reverse strand, counting down.
CGAGGCGGCCAGGGCGGGCGCGGCCTCGATCCTGAGCCCCGACAGCTCCGCCTCCGCGTCGGTCAGGCGTATGCCCTCGAACATCTTGGCCTGGGGCTCGCAGCGTATCGAGCTATCGGAGACGAGGAGCCTTCCGCCCGTCAGGTCTATGCCGCGGGCCGTTACCGCGTCCCCGAGTTCCAGGCCGGATCCTTCCAGGCTCAGGTCGGCGCCCGAGAGCGATAGCGCGGTCTTCTCTATGCCGCCGCCCATGGCCAGGCGACAACCCGAGACGAGCACCGAGCCGCCCATCGCGGAGACCGCTCCCTTGGCGCCGTCTCCCGACAGGGCTAGGTCCAGGTCGCGGAGCTCGAGCTCGGCGCCGATCACGCTCAGGGCGAAGCCCGACGGCACGGAGGCGCGCACGGACGATCTCCGCCCCGGCCGCTGGTTCCACTCCTCGTCGTGGCCGCCGACGACGGATAGCCTGGAGGCGATGGAAACCGGCCTCCCGAGGACGACGCTGCCGCGAACGCAGACGAAGCGCTTACCGGCGGCGAGGGCCGCGTCGATGGCGTCGTCGAGCCTGGGCATGGGGTCGTCAGGCGAGCCCGAGGCGCCCGGCCGGCCGCTCCCGTCCACGTAGAGCGAGGAGCGATCGATGGTGATGCGGACGGGTTCCGCCTCGGGCGAGCGATTGCCGAACTCATCCTCGGCGTAGGCCCGAACGACGTAGCGGCGCCGCCCCTCGTCCGAGCCGGCTATGGTGACGGGGCCGTCGTAGCGGGCGAACGGTCCGTTCCCGTCCTCGGACACGGAGACGTACACCACGCCGGCCGACGGCTCGAAGGATAGCCTCGCGTCGTCGCTCGAGTAGGAGCCGAGGCTCTCCCTTAGGCGGGGCGTAGGCGGGGGCTCCCTATCGACGACGCAGGCGACGACGCGCTCGGCTACGACTCGCTCGGCGGCCGGGCCGAAGGGAACCTCGTCGACGGCTATACGCAGGGAATAGCCGACCACCGCCCCCTGCCTGCCCGGCAGGCGAAGGCCGGAGGCGTCCATGACCGGGCTGGACGCGGACAAGGCCGGCGGCTCGGCGCCGCCCTCCGATAGCTCGTAGCGCAGTCGCTGCCCCGGCGCGGGAAAGGCCTGGGCGCCTGAACCGTAGCGGCCGCCCTGGGCTATGCCCGTCACGGCCGGCCTGGAAGGACGCCGCCTGGGCGGCAGCGTGACCACGGCCTCGGCCGAGCGGCTGCCGTCGAGCCCGAGGGCGTAGTAGGCCACGGCCTTGGCTTCGCCGCCTAGCTCGACGAGGACGGGTGAGCGGTAGCGCTCGTAGGCGCCGCCGTCCACGGAAACGACCACGGGCCAGGGGCTCTCCGGCCAATCGAGCAGGGCGCGTTCGCCGTCGGATCGCACGACCGGCTCCAGGGGCCTCGCCGGGGGAGCCGAGGACGCCGCCTCCGCGAAGCTCGGCACGAGGCGGAGCGGCTCCGGGGCCACGATATAGTCGTCGCCGAGGCGATAGCCGTAATGGACCGCGATAGGCTGGTCGTAGCCCCACGGGAAGGGTATGACGGCGAGGCCGGAGCTCTCGGCCGATAGCTGCGCGAAGGCCGATGCCGAGGGAAGCTGCGAGGATGGATCGACGGGGGCGTTGACCGCCGCTACGGGCACGGCTCCGGCCGGCGCCTCCACCCGGAGCAGGGCGCTCCCCCTGGCGTCCTCGATGCTCGCGCGGAGACCCTTGGCGGAGGCGGCCTGGCCGGTCTCGACCCGCCTGACGACCGGGGCGGCGGGAGCAGCGGGAGCGGAGAAGGAAGGAGTGAAGCCGCTAGGGAAGAGCCGCCAGACGCCGGCCACGGAGCGGGAGGCGTTACCCGCCTCGTCGACGGCGTAGGCGTCGGCCGCTACCACGCGCGTGCCGTCGGGAGGCGCTACGAACCTAGGCGGCCTCGCGGGATCGTACTCGGCGAAGGGAGAGCCGTCCACGCTCAGGAAGGGCCTGCCCTCGCCAGCGAGCGCTAGGGTGAGCGAGGCGCCCGAGTCGCCCGACGGTACGGAGAAGGAGGGCGCCTCCGGCGCCAGGCGGTCTATCTCGTAGGCTATGCCGACGGGCTGCCCCGCTCCCGGCGACAGGAACTCCAGCTCGTAGCGCCTATGCTCGCCCCGGAAGGCCGATAGGTACAGGGGGCGGTCGAAGGGCTTCCAGTCGTCCTTTGGCGAGAAGCGATACCGGGCTACGGTCCCGGCCGCCAGAGAGGCGGGCAGCAGTACCTGCGTATCGCCGTAGCGGCCGGGCGGGGGGCCGATGACGCCGGGTACGGGTTCCCTGCCCTCGGCGAGCCCCGCGTCGGGCTCGGCCGCGCAGGGCGCGAGGCCGAGCGCCGCTAGCAGGACGAGGAGGAACCGGCCCCGCCGGGACATCAGCCCTTGATGACCGAAAGGACGTCCCGGAGCTCGGGATCCTCGGCGTAGTAGAAGCGCTCGAGCTCGTCATCGGTCAGGCCGACGAGCTCATGGCTCATGTAGTGTATCCAGCTATCGCTATCCGGCGAGTGGACCTCGTGCTTGCGGCACCAGTAATCGGGCTTGATGGGCGGCTGCTCTCCCCTGTAATCGACCACCTTGTAGTCGTGAACCGCTATCTTGAGGTCCTTGCGGGGCACGCCCTTCTCCAGGATGACGCCGGCCAGGTGATTGATGGTACGTCCCGTGTCGTAGATATCGTCTACGAGGAGGACCTTGTCTCCGTTGCGAAGGTACTCCGGGCTATAGGTCCAGCCGTCCACCCTGACCTTCTCGTTCTTGCGTACGTCCGTATAGGAGCGCGCCACGACGGCCGCGTAGAAGACGGGGCGCTGATCCTGCCTGACGGCCTTGAAGTACTCCGACATGACGTTACCGAGATAGGCCCCGCCTCGCAAGGATACGTAGATGATGTCCGGCATGAAGCCGTCCAGCCGTATCCGGTGCGCCAGCTTGAGCGCGTTGTTGCGCACCTGGTTGTACGATATGAATTCCTTGCTCATCGAGGCCTCTCTTTGTACTTACTGTAACATTACTTGCGTACGAGCGCAAGCGTACTGAGCACCTGGCCCTCGCGTAGCACGGTGAACTGGAACTTCTTGGTCCTGGCGTCATTGAGGGCCCGATAGAAATCGGCGGCGGTCTTGACCGGCGCCTCGTTTATCTCCGTGAGCACGTCGCCCGGCTTGAGCCCGAGGGTGGCGGCGGGGCTCTTGGCGACGACCTGGGTGACGAGGAGTCCCTTCTGGTCCCTGGGCAGCTTGAGCGAGGCGGCCCGGTCCGGATCGAGCACGGCCACCTCTAGGCCCGGCCATAGCTTGGAATAGTCCGCGGCGCTAGCCTCCCTGCGCTCGTCTATGACGACGCTCAGGGTCTGGCGCTTGCCGTCTCGCAGCACGGAGAAGGACGACTTGGAGCCCACGGGCAGGTCGCCGACGATGCGCACGAGCTGGTCGAGGGAGGCTATCCTCTTACCGTCGATGGCCGTCACGTAGTCTCCCGGCCGGAGGCCACCCTTGGAGGCGGGGCCGTCGCTGAAGACATGGCCGATGAAGGCGCCCTTGGCGTCGCCCAGGTCGAGGGACTCGAGCGTGGGCTTTCCAGGCTCGGCGAGCAGCACCCCGAGCCAGCCGTAGCGCACGCTGCCCTTGGCTATGATATCGTCTATGGCGCGCACGGCGTTGTTGATGGGTATGGAGAAGCCGAGGCCTATGCTGCCGCCGGTGTTGGAGGCAATCCAGGTATTGATGCCGATGACCTCGCCGTCGATGTTTGCCAGGGCGCCGCCGGAGTTGCCCCGGTTGATGGCCGCATCCGTCTGGATGAAGTCGCTTATGTTGCCGTCCGGTCCGCCGTCGCGCCCGATGGCGCTGACAATGCCCGCGGTCACCGACGAGAAGAGCCCGAAGGGGCTGCCGATGGCAATGGCCCAGTCGCCGACCCGGAGCGCGTCGGAATCGCCGAGGCGGGCCGCGACGACGTCCGCGGCGCCGGGCTCGAAGGATACGACGGCGAGGTCGCGACGCTCGTCGACGCCGACTACCGTTCCCTTGTACTCGCGCTCGTCGTGCAGCTTGACGGTGATTCCCTTGGCGCCCGCCACGACGTGGTTGTTCGTGAGGACGTAAGCCGTCTTGCCGTCCTTCTTGACTATGATGCCGGAACCGAGGCCGCGTTCCTCGTACTCCCGGGGCGCGCTCTTCTCGGGATCCTCTCCCGGCTGGCCGAAGAAGAAGCGCCAGGGGAGCTCGCCGCCGGGAGCCGGGGCGGCTTGGGTTCCCACCACGTCCAGCTCGACGACCGACGGAAGGACCGAGCTAGCCACCGCGTTGAACGCCGACTGGATGGCCTTGGCCTGGTCGACCGGTCCGCCCTTCACGGCAGCGGCCGGAAGGGCCTCGGCGTGCACGACGGCCGAGCCGACGGCGGCGGGGACCTTGGCGAACAGGATGAAGGCGCAGGAGAAGCCTATGATGATACCGAGCAGGACCAGGTTCGCTAGGAAGAATTTCTTCGAGAACAGCTTACGTTCTAGCGACATACGTATAACCTCCGATAGAGTGTGGCAAGCTCTCAGGCCGGCCCTCGCGCCGCATCGGGAACTCGGGCGACTAGATCAATATAATGATTAACGGCCTTGGCGGGTTACCGCCCGGCTATCTACCTACCACGCGGTCAGCACCTCCACGCCGTCCCGGGTCACCGCGACGGTATGCTCGAAGTGCGCGGACAGCGAGCCGTCCCGCGTCACTATGGTCCAGCCGTCGTCGAGCTCGGCTACGCCGTCCCCGCCCATGTTGATCATCGGCTCGATGGCGAAGACCATGCCCGGCACGAGGCGCGGGTTCGGCCCGGAGCCGACGTAGTTCGGCACCTGGGGATCCTCGTGCTGGGAGAAGCCGACGCCGTGGCCGCAGAACTGACGCACGACTCCGTAGCCGTTGGCCCTGGCATGCGAGAACACGGCGCGGGATATATCGTGGATGCGGCCGCCCGGCTTCACGGCGGCCACGGCCCTTTCCAGGCATTCCTTTGTAACGGAAAGCAGGCGCTCGACCTCGGGGGCCACGGGCGGTACCGCCACCGTGAAGGCCGCGTCGCTATAGAGGCCGCCAAGCTCTATGCCCGAGTCTATGCCGACTACGTCGCCCTCGCGTATGCGCCGCTTGCCGGGTATGCCGTGTATGACCTCTTCGTTGATAGAGACGCAGAGCGTCGCGGGAAAGGGATTGTCGTCGTCGCCGTAGTTGAGGAAGGCCGGCGTGCCTCCGTTCTTCTTAACGAACTCGTAGGCGAACTCGTCGAGCTCCCCCGTCGTGACGCCGGCCCTGACGAGGGGCCGCAGCTCCGCGTACATGGCGGACAGCAACCGGCAGGAGGCCCGTATGCCGGCCAGCTGCGCTTCGTTCTTTAATCGTATCATCAATGGAGCCTTTCCGAGCGGCCTCGCTTAAGGTCGTTCATCTGCTTAATCCCTTTCTACGTGCCGTAGCCTCTCGAGTCGCGCGCGCGCCTCCCGAGACGCCGGGTAAGCGCCGAGCGCCGCCTCGTAGGCGTTGCGGGCCTCGCGTATCGATCCCGATAGCAGGGTCGCGTCCCCCGCGAGCACGAGCGCCCTAGCCTCCCCGTCGGCGGCTTGGGCCAGCGCGGCCGCCCGCCTAAGGAACGAGGCCGCCTCGCCGTAGCGCCTTAGGGCCACGAGCGCTATGCCGCGGTTCAAGGCCTCGGCGAACTCTCCCAGCGATCCGCCGCCCTCGGCTAGTCGCCTCTCCGCCTCGCCGTAGTCGCCCCCGAGCGCGGCCGCGAGCGCGTCCCAGAACCACGCTCGCGCCGTGACGACGCCGGCCGCGTCAGTCCGTCCCTTAAGCTCGCCGAAGGCGTCCCAGGCGCCTTGCGCGGCTAGCGACTCGAGCGCCGCGTCGGCGACCCGCGCCGAGCCGGGGTACTCGGCCGAAAGGCGCAGCGCTAGCGGCAGCGCGAGGCGGGGATCGGCGCAAGCGAGTCCGGCCACGGCCGCCGCCTCGCCCGAGAGGCTCGCGACGCGAGCGGCCGCCTCGGCCCTCCGCCCGGAGTAGAGGAGCCATCGGGCGCTATACAGCGCGGCGTCCTCGTCGTCCGGGAAGCGCTCGGCCGCCAGGTCGTGGTAATGCTCGGCGAGCGACGAGGCCGCGACCCGCGCCTCCGCCGCCGTTCCGCTCGCAGACGGCGTCATTCCCAGCGCCTCCGGCCGGGCCAGCGCGGCGTAGGGCTTCCAGGACCAGTACGGATGCCTGTCCACGAGCTCGGCGTAGCCCGCGCACGCGGCGGCGACGTCTCCCCGCAGGTAATCCGCGTCCGCCTTGACGGCGAGTCCCAGGGCGTCGCCGGGACGGACCGGCCGGGAGGCCAGCTCGTCCAGGGCGCCCGAGTCCCAGAGCAGTCGGTAGTCCCGCTCGCCCATGGGACCCGATGCCGCCGAGTCGACGAGCAGGGCTCGCGCCAGGGGCCTGTCTCCGGACAGCATGGCCTGGACGGCTGCGTACACGAGGAAGCGCCGGTCGCCCGTGGCGTCGTAGGCGGCTACGAGTCGCTCGGGCGCCGCAGCCGGCCGTAGGCCCGCCATGGCTCCCGAGGCGAAGGCCTCGGCGAACTCGAGCGGGCGTTGGCGGTAATCCAGCGGGCCGTCGAAGAGGGCGAGGGCCTCCGCCGGTCGGCCGGCGGACAGGAAGGCGTCCAAGGCGACGAGCGCCACGGATTCCTGGGAGGCCGGGCATCGCTCCATGACGACGGCGGCGACGCGGGCGTAGGTATCGACGCCGCGCTCCCGCGCGCGGCTTAGGACGCGCAGTCGGTCCACCGTCGAGGCCGCGAGCCTCGCGGCGTTATCGTAGACTATATCGGGCAGGTCGGCCTGGCCCGAGTCGATGCGGGCCAGGAGGGCGCCGAAGGAAGGCTTCCCGGTACCGCACCCCACGGCGAGCGCCGCCGCTACGGTCAGCGCCCCCGCTACGGCCAAGGCCGCCAGGGCCGCGCGGGCCGACGGCGCCGGGGCTACGCGGCGGGGCCGGTAGCGGCCAGGCGTCATTTCGCGCCTTGGCGTTCTTTCCATACGGCATCCAATACGCCGTTTATGAACCTGAAGGAGTCCTCGGAG
>CAZNNA010000051.1:7554-14740 GCA_964573825.1 uncultured Treponemataceae bacterium | reverse complement strand
TCGGGATCGGGTCCGACGCGAGGCTCGAGGCCGCGGCCTATGTCGTGGAGCAGCGTGGCCAGGCGTACGACGAGGAGGTCGGCGCCCTCCTCGCGGGCGAGGCGCTCGGCCAGCGCCAACACGCGCTCGACGTGCGAGAAGTCGTGGCAGGGCGGCGTACCGGCGTGGCGCTCCCGGGCGAAGTCGCGCGCCGACTGGATGACGCGCGCCTCGTCGGTCGCGGATAGGTCGATTCCTCTGGCTTGCATGACGGCGAGCATACCCCCGGCTCGACGACGCGCCAAGTGGTCTCGGAGGCCCGTCTCCCCGCGACGAGTCTCCCCGCGACGAGTCTCCCCGCGACGAGTCTCCCCGCGACGAGGCACCCGGCGGCGCCCTTGCCGCGCGAGCCTTCCTACGCTATACCGGTACGATGCACATAGAGATGCTAGCGCTCTGCGACTTCGCCCAGGACGCCCTAGGTAAGCTCACGGTAGTCGGGGCCTTCGACGCCATAACGGTACGATCCTTCCCGTCGATCCACCCGCTCCTCTGCGTGGCCGCCCGCATACGCTTCCCGGTGTACGAGCTCGGGGCCCACGACGTCAGCATAGAGATAGCCGATGCCGCGGGCGAGCGCCTGGCCCCGGCGCTGGACGGTAAGATGAACGTGGACGGCATCGGGGGCGACTCCGCCTGCGCCAACCTCGCCGTCAACCTCTTCAACCTACGCCTGGAGCGCGAGGGCAGTTACCGGCTCACGCTAGCCATAGACGGGCAGGAGCGGGCCTCAGTTCCGCTCTATATTCGTAAGGCTAGCTCCAACTGAAACGCCGTATAGCATACAACCATATATAATGTTTCGATTTGAAACACCTTCATGAGTCGTTATTTCTGGGCTCCTGTATATATTTGAAACACTAAGCACGTTCATATACTCCATTCCTCTTGCAGCCATTAGGGCACCAAGGTCGAGCGCACAACTCATGGAATTCCTCAAAGCACCTATTTCTTTTATAGTCATATACTTACAAACTTCAATTCATGCATCTCACTATTTTCAACATTTTGGCACGTTTCCTGCACATATATATGCGGACGCGGCGAGAGGCCGTAGGCCATAGAGCCGCCGCGCCGAAGCGTTACACAACACCTTTATTAGGAGGTTAACCATGAAAAGCGTCATCACCTACAACCCGAGCCCCGTCCTTTCCGCCCTGGATGACTGGGACAAGCTCGTCGGCGACTTCTTCGGCCGCGACTACCAGTGCAGCGCCGGTACGATGGGATACCCCGTCGTCGATATCCGCGAGGAGAAAGAGCGCTACGTCCTGGAGGCCGAGCTGCCCGGGCTGACCGACAAGGACGTGGACATCAAGGTCAACGATCGCATCCTGACCGTCGCTTCCTCCAAGGAGGAGGACAGGAAGGCCGAGCGCGAGGGGGTATGGCTCGTCCGCGAGCGTGGCGTCAGGACCTTCCGCCGCTCGTTCAGCATGCCTCGCGACGTCGACCTGGACGGTATCCAGGCTTCCTTCAAGGACGGCCTGCTGACCGTGACCATGGCCAAGCGCCCCGAGGCTCGTGAAAAGACAATAACGGTCTCGCGAGCATAACCGTAAAACAAATTATCACCAAGGGGGCGGGGCGTCTATCGATGCTTCGCCCTCGTTTTATTTCCAATGATATTATCGATATTAAAAATACTTAAATTCAATAGTCTAGTGCGTCGGATGCAAGGTAAATTTTTCCAATCCTATCCGATGCAATGAATTGCGCTCGCGCCTTATAAAAATTAACAACGCCGGCATGAAAACTGCGCTTGCTTTCTTGATACACCAGGGCTACAATGCTCGCACCAAGTTCCATTAAGGAGGAACCATGAAGCGTGTTCTCTCAGGTCTCGTCTTGATCGCCCTCGCGACGGCGCTCGTCGTCTCGTGCGGCGGCAAGGCCGACGCCGCCAAGGGCGTCGAGTTCGTGATGAACAACGGCGCCGAGCCCCAGACGCTCGACCCCGCGAAGATCCAGGGCGTCCCAGAGCATAAGATATACATGGCGCTGTTCGAGGGCCTCGTCGGCTCCGATCCCAAGACCTCGCTCGCCGTCCCCGGCGTAGCCGAGAGCTGGACCGTCAGCCCCGACGGAACGCAGATCACCTACAAGCTCCGCAAGACCACCTGGTCGGACGGCACCCCGATCACAGCCAAGACGGTAGTCGAGAGCTGGCTCCGCACCCTCGACCCCAAGACCGCCTCCGAGTACGCCTACATGCCCGGCATGGTCATCAAGGGCGCCGCGGACTATAACGGCGGCAAGGCCGGCAAGGAAGCCGTAGCCATCCGCGCCCTGGACGACTATACCTTCCAGTGCGACCTCCTCGGCCCTATGCCCTACGCCGTGGACATGATGTCCCACTACTCCTTTGCCATCGTCCCGATGCACGTCATCGCGGCCAAGGGCGACGATTGGATCAAGAAGGAGAATTTCGTCTGCAACGGCCCCTTCAAGCTCCTCGAGTGGAAGCCCCAGGAGTCGCTGACCGTGGTCCCGAACGACAAGTACTGGGACGCCAAGGTAGTCAGGCTCTCCAAGATCACCTTCCTCCCGATCGACGACAACCTCACCGCCTATAACAAGTTCAAGGCCGGCGAGGTCGACTGGGCGCACGGCATCCCGCTGGACCTGATCGACGAGATCAAGCTCCGCCCCGACTACCAGGTGGCCCCGCAGGTAGCGACCTACTACTACCTCTTCAACATGACCCGCAAGCCCTTCACGGACGTCCGCGTCCGCAAGGCCCTGGCGATGGCCCTGGATAAGCAGGAGCTCGTCGACAAGGTGACCAAGGGCGGCCAGCTCGCCACCACCTCGATGGTCCCGGTCATGGCCGGCTACGAGCCCGCCAAGGGCCCGGCCTTCAACGTGGAGGAGGCCCGCAAGCTCCTCGCCGAGGCCGGCTTCCCCGACGGCAAGGGCTTCCCCAAGACCCCGATCCTCTATAACACCAACGACGGCCACAAGAAGATCGCCGAGTGGGTGCAGGAGAACTGGAAGAAGAACCTGAACATCGAGGTCACCCTCGTCAACCAGGAGTGGAAGACCTTCCTCGATACCCGTTCCAACGCCCACGATTTCGATATCTCCCGCGCCGGCTGGGTAGGCGATTACCTCGATCCGAACACCTTCCTCGACATGTTCATCATCGGTTCCGGCAACAACGACGGCCTCTACGCGAACGAGGAGTACGATACCCTCGTCAAGAAGGCCGCGACGATGAAGGCCGGCCCCGAGCGCATGGCGACCCTCCAGGCCGCCGAGGCCCTCCTCATCACCAAGGACCAGGCTGTCATCCCCTTCTACCACTACGTGGAGCAGGACCTGATCGACGTGACCAAGTGGGACGGCTGGTACGCCAACCCCCTCGGCTCGCATCCCTGGAAGTACATCGGCCCCAAGAAGTAAAATCGTCCTAACCAGGGGCCCGGCGCTTACGCGCCGGGCCCTTTCGCTATTAGGCCCTTGGAAACTACTTTAATCGTTTTGATTATAAAAACCATATTTCAAAAAAGAGTGGCGCGCTTGAAATTTCTGTAGCGCCATTCTCAAATCCTGGATTATACTAAGTTCTTCGCGGCGCGCCCGTAGCTCGGGTCACCCGCGCCAGGCCGTTCGATGCATGTCCGGCCGTACCCTTCGCAAGCGAGGCAACGATGTCAAGATTCATCGTCCGCAGAGTGTTGAGCGCTATCCCGCTCTTCTTCATCATCGTGACGCTCAGCTTCTTCCTGATACGGCTGGCCCCAGGCGGCCCGTTCTCGGGTGAGAAGAAACTGCCGCCTGAGATCATGGCCAACATCCTCCGCAAGTACCACATGGACGAGCCGCTCCCCCAGCAATACCTGCGCTACATGGGCAACGTCCTCAAGGGAGACCTCGGCCCTTCCTACCGCTACAAGGACCAGACGGTCAACGAGCTCCTGGACAAGGCCTTCCCCGTGTCGATCGCGCTCGGCACCATGGCCCTCGGCGTAGCCCTCTTCCTGGGGACGATCGTCGGCATTACGTCGGCGCTCAGGCAGAACAAGTGGCAGGACTACGCCGCGATGTCTGTCGCGGTTCTCGGCATATCGGTGCCGCTCTTCGTGATAGGACCGCTCCTCATGCTACTGTTCGCGCTGACGCTCAAGTGGCTACCGACCTCCGGCTGGATTACGAGCCGCGCCGGCTGGAAGACCGCCATCATGCCGGTCGCGACGCTCATGATGCCCTACTTCGCCTACATCGCCCGCCTTTCCAGGGGCTCGATCATAGAGGTGCTACGCTCCGACTACGTACGGACCGCCCGGGCCAAGGGGCTCAAGGAACGGGTCGTCATCCTCAAGCACGTCCTCAAGGGCGGCATGCTCCCCATCGTCACCTACCTGGGGCCGGCCTTCTCGGGCATCATCATAGGCTCGCTCGCCGTCGAGCAGATATTCGTGATCCCGGGAATAGGCAAGATATTCGTGCAGTCGGCCTTGAACCGGGACTACACGGTCATCATGGGCGAGGTTATCGTATATTCGCTCATACTCATGACCGCCAACTTCATCGTGGACATCCTCTACGGTCTCCTCGACCCGCGCATCACGTACAAATAAGGAGCCAACGGAAATGCCTATACGCGATACGACGCCCGACAAGGCCGTCAACGAATTCAACCAGTACGTGAAGCCCGTTTCGCTCTGGGCCGACGCGTGGAAGCGCCTCAGGCGCAACAGGATGGCCGTGCTCGGCATGTGGATCGTGGCCATATACCTGGTCGTGACCTTCGGGGCCGCCCTGCTGCCGTTCAAGAGCTACACCGAGCAGGAGATGCTCCATATCAACCTACCGCCCACGATCCGCCCGGCGGGCGTCGTGGCCCTCGAGCGCCTCGAGAGCCGCAAGATCGAGGTAGAGGCCGCCATAGCCAAGTCGCAGCGCGCGGACCTCAAGCAGGACCTGGAGCGCCTCCAGGCCGAGGTAGCCCAGCTTAAGCGCGAGATAGACAGCGATCCCAAGCACAAGCGCGTCTACATCCTCGGCACCGACTACCTCGGACGCGATATGCTGGCCAGGACCATCTACGGCGGGCAGATATCGATCATGATAGGCTTCATAGGCACGCTGACGGCGGCCATGATCGGCATCGTGCTCGGCTCCCTGGGCGGTTACCTCGGCGGATGGGTGGATAACCTCATAGGCCGCTTCGTAGACCTCATGTACAGCCTGCCGTACATGCTCATCGTCATCATCATCATGTCCATGCTGCCGACCGGCTCCAACAGCATCTTCGTGCTCTACATCGCCATAGCGATGATATCCTGGCTGACCATCTCCCGCGTCGTCCGCGGCCAGATCATAAGCCTTAAGAATTCAGAATTCGTCGAGGCCGCGCGCTCCATGGGCGCCGGCTCGGGGCGTATCATCTTCCGGCACCTCCTGCCCAACTCGCTCGGCATCATCATCATCTACTCGACGCTCCAGTTCCCGAGCTTCATCATGAACGAGAGCTTCCTGTCCTTCCTGGGGCTCGGCGTCTCGGCGCCGCGGGCCTCCTGGGGCACGCTGGTCTCCGAGGGCGTCCAGGGCATGCAGCTCTATCCCTGGCGCCTCCTCGTGCCGGCCGTAGCCATGACGATCTTCCTCTTCGCGATGAACTTCCTCGGAGACGGATTGCGCGACGCCCTGGATCCCCAGAGCAAGAATAGAAGCTAAGGAGAGCCGTTCATGACCGATGACGCCATATTGCAGGTCAAGGACCTGAAAGCATACTTCAAGCTCGACGAGGGCCTCCTCAAGGCGGTCGACGGCGTAAGCTTCGAGCTCAAGAAGGGCCAGACCCTCGGCATCGTGGGAGAGTCCGGCTCCGGCAAGAGCGTGACCAACCTGGCCATCATGAAGCTGATACCGACGCCCCCCGGTCGCATAGCCGGCGGCGAGGTACTCTTCAACGGCAAGGACATCTTCAAGATGTCCGACGACCAGATCAGGCAGATCCGCGGCAACAAGATATCGATGATCTTCCAGGATCCCATGACCTGCCTCAACCCGTTCCTGCGCATAAGCACGCAGATGATCGAGACCATAGTCCTTCACCAGAAGCTGGACAAGAAGGCTGCCAAGGCCAAGGCCATCGAGATGCTCAAGCTCGCCGGCATACCGGCGCCCGAGAAACGCATAGACCAGTACCCGCACCAGTTCTCGGGAGGCATGCGCCAGCGCGTGATGATAGCCATGGCGCTGTCCTGCGAGCCGGAGATACTCATAGCCGACGAGCCGACCACGGCCCTGGACGTGACCATCCAGGCCCAGATCCTGGAGCTGATCCACGAGCTATCGGCCAGGCTCGGTACGGCGGTGATACTCATCACCCACTCCCTGGGAGTGGTCGCCGGCATGTGCGACTCTATCTGCGTCATGTACGCGGGCCGCATCGTGGAGCGAGGCAACGCCGACGAGATCTTCTCCGATCCCAGGCACCCGTACACGCAGGGCCTCATCAAGAGCGTCCCTCGATTGGACAGGGTCAGCTCTCAGCGGCTCTATTCTATACCCGGCCAGCCGCCGAACGTCATCAACCTACCCGACTGCTGTCCCTTCTTCCCGCGCTGCGAGCGCGCGATGGACGTCTGCAAGACCAAGTACCCGAAGGTCGCGGAACTCGGCAAGGATAGAAGCGTGGCCTGCTGGCTCTACGGGGAGGGGAAGTAAATGGCTAACAAGACGGGCGAGAACCTCCTCGAGGTATCCGGGCTCAAGATGCATTTCCCGTACCACACGGGATCGCTGTGGACCAAGAAGAAGGGCTTCATCTACGCCGTGGACGGCGTGGACCTGGCCATCAAGAAGGGCGAGACGCTCGGCCTCGTGGGAGAGTCCGGCTGCGGCAAGTCGACGACGCTTCGCGCGGTCTCCCAGCTCTACAAGCCGACGGCGGGCAGCGTCAGGCTCAAGGGCCGGGAGCTGACGAGCGCGTCGCCCTCCGAGCTCATGAAGGCCCGCAAGGACATGCAGATAGTCTTCCAGGACCCCTACGCGTCCTTGAACCCCCGCATGACCACCCGGGACATCATCTCCGAGCCCATGCGCATCTTTACCAAGGCGGGCATCGTGAGCCTCTCCAAGGTGGAGATGGACGAGCGCGTCGAGCAGCTCATGGAGCGCGTTGGCCTCTCGCGCT
>CAZNNA010000051.1:0-7544 GCA_964573825.1 uncultured Treponemataceae bacterium | reverse complement strand
GGTTGGCCTGAACCCGGCGTATGCGAACCGCTACCCGCACGAGTTCTCGGGCGGCCAGCGGCAGCGCATAGGCATTGCCCGCGCCCTGGCCCTGAAGCCGGACCTGGTGCTCTGCGACGAGCCGGTCTCGGCCCTGGACGTGTCCATCCAGTCCCAGATCCTCAACCTCTTCAAGGACCTGCAGGAGGAGTTCGGGCTGACCTACATGTTCATAGCCCACGACCTGGCCGTGATCCAGTACATATCCAACCGCATCGCGGTGATGTACCTCGGCGTCATCGTGGAGCTGTCGGACTCAGCCGAGCTATATAAGAAGCCCCTGCACCCCTACACGCAGGCCCTCCTCTCCGCGGCGCCCATACCGGACCCGGAGGTCGAGCGCAAGCGCCAGCGCGTCATCCTGACGGGCGACGTGCCCTCGCCCGATAAGCGGAGGACGGGCTGCTACTTCTACGACCGCTGCTCTAAGCGCATGGACAAGTGCAAGAACAGCGTTCCCAGGCTCAAGGACGCGGGCGACGGTCACCAGGTGGCCTGCTTCCTCTTCCACGAGCCGGACTAGCGGAAATGCCTTAGGCTCGGATACGAGCACGTCGATCGGCAGGCCCGCCTCTCAGGAGGCGGGCTTGTCTTTTACGGCGACGGATAGGTACGATGGCAGACGAGGAGCCTCGATGAGACTATCCATAATCGCCCTCGCGGTAGCGGCCTATGGCGCCGCGTCCCTACCGGCGCAAGCCGGCTCCCGCTTCACCGTAGCCAACGGCGCCGAGCCGCGGACGCTCGACCCTTCGCTCATCCAGGGAGCATCCGAGCGCGGGGTCTACCTCGCGTTGTTCGAGGGGCTCGTGACGAGCGACCCTAGGACCTGCAGGGCGCTCCCCGGCGTCGCCGAGAGCTGGACCATGAACGGCGACTTCACGCAGGTTACCTTTACCTTGCGCGATTCCCTCTGGTCAGACGGCGAGCCGATAACGGCCCAGGCGGTCGTAGACAGCTGGCTCAGGACGCTCGATCCCTCCACCGGGGCCGAGTACGCCTATATGATCTCACTGATCGTGAAGGGAGCGGCCGAGTATAGCATAGGCCTCGCCGGGCCGGAGATCGTACAGATACGCGCCCTGGACGACCGGACCCTCCAGGTAGGCCTGCTCGGCCCCCTGCCCTATGCCGTGGACGTGATGGCCCACCATGCCTTCGCTATCCTGCCGACGCACGCGATACGGCGGCATGGCAAGGCATGGGCCAACCCGGACAACCTGGTATCCAACGGCCCGTACCGGCTCGAGTCCTGGATCAAGGATCGATCCTTAACGGTCGTCAAGGACGAGCGCTACTGGGACGCCGCCAACGTCGAGCTGGAATCCGTCGCCTTCCTGCCCATCAACGACTACCGTACCGCCATAAGCCTGTACACGCAGGGCGGAATCGATTGGATGCATGGCATCCCCCTCGATCGGTTCCCCGAGATGGCACAGCGAGCGGACTACCATGCCTGGCCTTCGATCGGGACCTACTACTACGCGTTCAATACGACCCGTCCACCGTTCACCGACCTCCGCGTGCGCAAGGCGCTCGCCATGACTGTCGACAAGGGAAGGCTCGTCCGCGACGTGGCCAAGGGAGGCCAGGCGCCGACCGACTCGCTCGTTCCGGCTATGGAGGGCTATGAGCCGACGACTGGCATCGCGTATGATCCCGCCTCGGCGAGGAGACTCCTCGCCGAGGCGGGATTCCCCGGCGGCGCTGGTTTCCCATCGGTGACGATACTGCACGATAAGGGCAGCGGTCACGAGCTCATCGCTAGCTACATCGCTAGCGCTTGGCAGAAGAAGCTAGGGATAGAGGCTAAGCCCGGTGAGAGGGAATGGACTATCTTCATGGGAACCATGGATGCCGGCCACGACTTCGATATCGCGCACTCGGGTTGGATCGGCGACTACCTCGATCCTAGCTCCTTGCTCGAATGCTTCGTGCAGGGCGATTCGCGTAACAAAGGGCTCTACGCGAGCGAAGCATACGAGGGCCTGCTAGCCAAGGCGTCCCTGATGGCGCAGGGAAGAGAGCGATCGGAGACTCTGCGATCCGCGGAGACCCTCCTCGTCCATGATGATGCCGCCATCATACCCATCTATCACTACGTCGGGCAGGATCTCATCGATCTCACGCGCTGGGAAGGCTGGTACCCGAACGCGCTCGGCGCGCACCCGTGGAAGTTCATACGCCGATCGCGGCGCTAGGGCCTCTCCCTCGTACTCGGGGGGAGAGGCGTCGATACGCTCCGGAACGCTACCTCGTTATCTTCCTAGCCTCGATATAGAAGCGCTTCTCCGGGGCCTCGCCCATGGAGAAGGTCTTGCGCGGCATGACGCCGTCGCGGATGACGGTGGCGAAGAAGCCGGCCTTGTCTATGGGCGGCAGGTAGAGCCCGAGATTGCCGGGCTTCCTGGCCAGGGCCGCGAGGCTGTCGGTACCGTGGATGTAGTCGATGACCGTGGCCGGATGCGCCTTGAGGTGGGCGTCCAGGATCTCCTGGATGGTTCCGGCCGCGAGGTTAGCCGACGGCTTCGCGAAGCGGACGAGGCCGGCCTTGCCGGCGGAGACGAAGGCGAAGCGGTGCTCGGCGGTGGCCTCGTCGGCCTTGACGACGGCCTCGTCCCAGGCCATGGGCTCGAAGGCGCCGCCCGCGGCCCGGATATCGGCCAGGAGCGCGGCCTCGTCGGCCTTGAAGAGCACGCGGTGGATGGGATGGAAGGGCAGGCCCTCGTCGTACACGTTGACGAGCTCCACCAGGGCGAAGCGGGCGGGATGGTCGGCCTGCTCCGAGGCGGGGAGCCCCTGCTTGGTCTCCTCCCATATGGCCTTGGCCGTAGCCAGCGAGTGGTTGCCGTCGCCCACGGCGAAGAGGAGGACGTCCTTGGAGCCGTGCTTGGCCTCGTAGGCCGTGCGGTCGGCCAATCGCTCGAGGGCGGCCGCGACGGCCGCGAGGTCGGCCTCGCCCGCGACGCGGGCCCCGCGTACGTGGCCGGAGCCCTTCATGAGGTCGAAGTCGTAGAGCGCCTCGAGCTTGCCCATCTTGGCGTAGAGCGGCTCGATGACGCTACGCTCGGGGTCGTCGATGAGCAGCATGATGTGCGGAAGCTCGAGGGGCGCGCCGCGCCTGATGTCCATGCGGGGAGGCAGGCGCTCCACGATGGTACCCTCCGTGGGCCGTATGAGGGTGGTGACGCCCTTTCCGTAGCGGTAGGCCTCGAGGTCGACGGCCATGACGAGGCCCTTGCGGGGATGCCTCTCGAAGGGCGTGGTACGCTCGACGAGGACGAAGCCCGGCTCCAGCTCGCGGACGACCCGCTTATCCAGCGCGGCCTTCATAGCCTCGCGGATACGGGCGACGCGCGCCCCCTTGTCCGCGTCCTCGAGGTAGCACTCGGGGAAGATCATGTTGAGGGTACTCGGCGCGCCGCCGACGATGGCTCCGACGTCCTCCCAGTACTCGCGCTCGCTGGAATACTGGTCGCAGGCCACCACGGCCCACTTGGCGTAGTCGACGCCCTGAGCCGGCAGGCAGACCCTGGGAACCGCGACGCCGAGCGCGGCCAGCCTCTTCGTTGCATCATTCATGGTAAGCTCCTTTTATCAGCGGCCGGCAAAGGCGGCCGCCCGCCTCGACATTATGCTTCGAACGGCTCGAATCGTCAAACCGCCGCCCGGGATGTCCGCCCGGGCAGCGAGGCTCGCTCCCGCCCTTGCGCGCGCCCGGGCCCTGACGGTACTATCGCTTCGCGGAGGCCCCCATGACGCGCGAAACCAGGACCAGGCTCATGAAGATCTCGGTAGTCGGCGCGTTCGCCGCCTTCGCCGCGGCCCTGATAGCGCTGAGCTCGGCCGGAGTCCAGAGCCGCTTCGTCGAGCGGCGATACGGGAACGCCTTTATCTTCATAGATAAGTACATAGAGGCCGATAGGCGCGAGGAACTCGCCGCGGGCCTCGGCTCCGCCGTGGGATTCCTCGCAGAGGCCGGCCTGGCTGAGCGCCTGCCCGAGCGAGGGCCCGTGGCCTATTTCGCCGCCGATAGGCATTACGGCGTCGTCAGCGCCAACGACCCGTTGATAGCCAAGCGACTCAAGGGGCGGCCGTCGTCGGACTTCACGCTCTTCAGGGCCATCGGTACCAATTTCTACGCCAACGAACTCGTAGTCCGCTCCGTCGCGTCGCAGGACGGAGCCTACGTCTTCATTAACCTGGACGAGGGCTGGCGAGGCGCCGCGCTCCACGCGTACGCCCACGCCGTCGGCGTGGCCAACGCGCCGGAGGCGGTGCGCGCGGCTCTCGGCGTGGACCAGTCGGCCTCGCCCGAGGCGCGCGCGGCCTTCCGCTTCGTCGACGAGGTCTTCGCCCTGCTCGCCAGCGACCTCGAGGCCCTCGCCGCCGAGCGAGGCGGACTCGAGGAAGCCTGGTCGGCCTACCCGGACGCTAGCGGCCGTCGCTTCCTCGATCCCGCCTCCGAGCTCAAGGCCCGAGAGGCGGAGATACTGGCCGCTACCTACGACTTCCCGCAACGGTCGGTCGAGTTCTACGAGGCGTGCAACGGCTTCGCCCGCTGGTACCTAGGGCGCTACGGCAGGGCGGCGCTCACGCGGGAATCGAGGCGCTTCTACGCCGGCAGCTACGGTAGCCTCGAGGAGCTTTGCGATGACTCCGGCGGGCTCTACGCGGCGCTCGAGGCATGGAAAGGAGACGCGTCCGTACCTCGCTAGGGAACGGACGACATACTATGGCAACAAGCAAGAACAAGGCGATAGGCCTCGCGACCGCTACGGCCTTCATCTGGGGGCTCTCGTTCCTCAGCATCAAGACGGCCGTCGCGGTCATACCGCCGGTGAGCCTAGGGCTCGTCCGCTTCATCATAGCCAGCGTCGTGCTGGTAGCCGTCTTCGCGCTCAAGCGTCGCCGCCCGCGCCTGGAACCCCGCGACCTGCCGGCCATGGCGGGAGCCGGCCTCGTAGGCGTGACCCTGTACTTCCTCGGCGAGAACAACGGAGTCCTGTTGCTCTCCGCCTCGGAGGCCTCGATCATCGTGGGCACCATACCGGTGATAACCATGCTGGCGGAGCGCGCCTTCATGCGGACGTCCACGTCGCCGGCGCAGTACGCGGGCGCCGCGCTCTCGGCGGGCGGCGTTACCCTCATCGTCATAGAGTCGCTGCGCCTGAGCCCGTCGCCGCTCGGGTACCTGTACATGGGCATGGCGGCGCTGTCGTGGGTCGCCTACGTGTTCATGACCAAGCCCCTGGCGGCTAAGTACGACGCCCTCGAGGTGACCTTCTGGCAGACGCTCTTCGGGGCCGCGGGATTCATCCCCTTCGTGTTCGGGGAACGCGTCGAATGGGCCCTGGTGACGCCCCTGGTCGCCATGAACGTACTCTACCTCGGCGTCTTCTGCTCGGCAGTCGGCTACCTCTTCTACATCGCGAGCGTCGACGCCCTGGGGCCCGGCGTCTCCAGCGTGTTCATCAACCTGATACCGGTCGTCTCCGTGGCGGCCTCGTTCCTGATCCTCGGCGAGCGGCTCAGCCCCGTACAGCTGGCCGGCGGCGCCGTAGCCGTAGCGGGCGTCTACCTGGCCAGCCTCGCCGGGGGAGGCGAGGGCGGCCGAGGCGATACGAAGGGAAGGCGGAAGGGCCGCTAGGCATCAATACCCGTCCGAGAGGGTCTTGTTGACGTCCCTCTGGTAGAGTTCCTGGTATACGAAGCTCCGGTCGCGCAGCTTGTCCTTGATGGGCTGGCTGAACGGCATGAGGCGCCAGAAGATGCCGCGCACCTCCTTGTCGAGCTTCTGTATGCCCTCGCTCTCCTTGGTCACCCAGGTGATATAGTCCTGGATGAAGAATTCCTTGACGTCGCCCTTGAGCTTCTGCTTGACGAACCACTGGTAGTACTGGCCGGTCAGGCCCTCCTCCATCCAATAGTACGAGGCCTTCTCCTTGGCCGCCTGCCAACGCATGTCGGCCACCGCGACGGCCACCGCGACGCGCAGGTTCTTGGGGTACATGGGCACCGCGATGCGCGACCGGCTCGTATGACGGTTGTAGCGATCGAAGGGTTCCCAGCATATGCCCTGGTCGCCGTAGCTCGGCAGCAGTATAACGAAAGGCTCTATGCGGTTGAGCGTGCTCTTGTAGGGCCTGCAGTAGGCCTGGGAATCGACGCTCTCGAGCCAGGCCAGGGCGTCGACGACGTTCTCCCGCGTGCCTATCTCCCGCAGGTTCAGGTGGAAGTACTCCTTGGTGACGAGAGGGAAGTGATTGCCCTGCCGGCCGACGCACATCTTGAGCATCTGCCTGACGGTATCGAATTCCTGCGACAGCGCCTGCAGGTTGGCCTTGGTATCCTCGCCGAGCGCGCCGACCTTCTCCTTGACCGTCTGTACGTCCTTCGACGCGTCCTCGAAGGCCTCGGCGCTCGACACGAGCTCCTTATCCGCGGCGAGGAGCCGCCTGAGGATCTCGGACAGCTCCCCGATCGTCTTCTTCTGGGCCTCCGTGTAGGGCGCCGGTATCTGGAAGAAGCCGGGAAGGCCGCTATGCTCGCAGATGAGGTCGAGGCGGTCGCGGAGCATCCCCTCGAGGCCCTTGCGCTCCTCCGCCTTACCCTTGAGCAGGGCCTCGGCGGTATCGCGCTTCCCCATGGCCTTCTGGAGGAGCGTATTGAAGCGCACGCGCTCGTCGCCCCTCGCCTGGTTGACCTCGTCGGTACTGCTCGGGTTTATCTGCCCCATGGCGACGCATCGGAACCACTCGTCGGCATAGTAGACCGGTTCGGCGCAGGCCTTCTTGTAGATTATCCTCGAGAACAAGGCCCGTTGGTCGGGCTGCATCATGGTCGGCAGCGCTACGCCGAAGCGAACCATCATCTGCTTCGGCACGATGGGGCTTGCACCGACGATCCGGGGAACCAGGTGGGAGACCATGTTCCAGTAGGCCGTGATGACCTGCTGGCGATACATGCCCCTATCCTTGGGGTCGGTCGCCTGCAGGTACTTCTTGAGTAGCTCGTGGAAGCGTTGCGAGCTCTCGCCCTCGCCGGCCAAGGCCTTCTGGTAATATTGGGGATCGTCGAAGAAGGCGTTCGGAGGGTCGGACTCGAAGCGCTCCACGGGCGCGTAGGCCTTCTTGGTGATGTCCACGTCGAACTCGCCCTTGGACTCGAGCTCGGCGGATACGCTCATGTCGCCGAACAGCGACTCGAAGCTCGGTCCGCCCTTAGGCCCTCCGGCCGGCTTAGGGGCGGGCCTGGAACCGGGCCTTGCCGAGTATTCCTCTATCCCACCGCCAATGAGCGCGGCTATCTCAGGATCTATATCGTCAGACATCGGGGCACCATCCGGCTTTAGATATGCGCGCCCGCCAAGGGCACACTAGCAGTGTACCCCATAGCGCTCACCGGTACAAGTTTTCCCCTTCGCCCCTCGCCGGCCCCTGCGCTAGCTCGGGGCGCGGCTCGGCGCTCGCGCCCTTCAATTCCCCTCACCTCCTGGTCCTTAT
>CAZNNA010000050.1:12172-14844 GCA_964573825.1 uncultured Treponemataceae bacterium | reverse complement strand
GGCGACATAGAGTTCTTCGTCAAGCGCGGCTACGTCTTCGTGATCCCCGATCCGCGCGGCATAGGCCAGTCCGAGGGAGAGTTCTACGGGATATACAACCCGCAGGAGCACGAGGATATCTACGACTATATCGAGTGGATGGCCGTCCAGGACTGGTGCGAGGGCGGCGTGGGCATGGTCGGCTACTCGTACTTCGGCATCGTGCAGATGCTCGCGGCGGCCAAGCAGCCGCCTCACCTCAAGTGCATCATGCCGCTGTCGTTCACCGACGAGTACTACCAGCACGGCTACTACGGCGGCGTGGGCAACACGTACATGACGATGTACTGGGAGCTCTGTCCGGCCAATAACCCGGTGCCCTGGTCCATCAGGATGTACGGCGAGAAGGAAGTCAGGAGGCGCATGGCCGAGCGGGCCAAGGATCCCGACATGGCCATCAACTCGTACTTCCAGAAGATACTCACGACCTGGCCGCCCAAGTACCATACCTTCTACCTGGACTACCTCCTGCATCCCGAGGAAGGCCCCTTCTGGGCCCAGCGCTCGGTCAGGCACTCGTACCGGGACGTCAAGGTGCCCGTGTTCCTCAACTCCGCCTGGTCGCCCGAGGGTCGCTGGGTCACGCCGCTCATGCGCGCCTATAACTCGCCCGAGCTCGCGGTGCCTAAGCGCGTCAACCTCGAGGACTACGGCGAGCTCGAGCTGCCGTACCGCTCCATGAACGAGGAGTGCCTGCGCTGGTACGACCTCTGGCTCAAGGGCGTCGACACCGGCATGATGGACGAGCCGCCCATCAAGCTGAACATCCTGGGGTCGGGCTACCGCTACGAGCGCGAGTGGCCGCTCAAGCGGACAGTCTGGAAGAAGCTCTACCTGCGCAACTTCGGGCGGCTCCGCTGGGAGCCGGACGAGGAGGCGACCATAACGCCGGACTCCTTCGTGCACAACCCGCCCAACGTCAGCTCCGACGTCCAGGCGCTGACCTACACGAGCGAGCCCCTGACGCGGCCCATGGAGTTCACCGGGCCGGTCGTGCTGCACCTCTTCGCGTCCATAGACGCCGAGGACGCCAACTTCGTCGTCAAGGTACACGAGCTCTATCCGAGCGGCGAGCGGCACTATATGCCCTGCTACGGCGCGCTCAAGGCCTCGCACTCATTGGTCCCCGAGGCGTCCCAGCCCTGGCAGCCCGTGCACGATCACACGCGCAAGGTGCCCGTGAAGCCCGGCGAGGTCCGCGAGTACGTCATCGAGGTCAACCCGAGCGGTAAGGTCTTCATGCCGGGCAGCCGTATCCAGCTCGAGGTCAAGGCCATGGATCCCAACCCCGCGCACAGGACGAGCTGGACGGGTAAGGTGGCGAGCATGGGCCCGATCCCGAGCGCGACCTCGACCTGCTATCGCATCTATCGCGACGCGACGAGGCCCTCGTACCTGCTCATGCCCTACATCCCGGAGACGCCCGCGGAGAACTGGGTCCAGTCTTTCGTGTAGCTTTCCTTTCATAGGGTCCTGATACAGCCGGCCGCGCGGGGATGCCTCCGTCGCGCGGCCGGCTTCTTTTTGCCCATGCCATTGTCGCGTTCGCGACAATGGTCCCGTGCCGGCGGTGCTAGGATGGGATCATACGATCGATTAAGGAGGCGTTCACCATGACGCTCGATGATTTTACCAAGTCAACGGGGCTCGAGAAGATTCCCCCGTACTGGGATAGGCGCTACGCCAAGAACCTGGACAAGCTCTCCAAGCCCAAGTACACGGTGACGTTCGAGGAGAACGTCGAGATAGGCATGCGGGACGGCGTCAAGATCTACGCCGATATCTACCGCCCGACCGAGCTCGACAAGGCTCCGGTGCTCCTGTCGTGGGCCGACTACGGCAAGACCATGCAGGCCATGAAGCGAGGCTCGCTGCCGGGCTCGTCGCTCTACTTCGACCATAGCCTCGAGGCCGGCGACATAGACTTCTTCGTCCAGCGCGGCTACGTCTTCGTCATCCCCGACCCGCGCGGCATAGGCCTCTCCGAGGGCGAGTTCCTGGGCGTCTACAACCCCCAGGAGCAGCTCGACGCCTACGACGTCATCGAGTGGCTCGGCGGGAAGTACGCCCACTCGGACGGCAAGGTCGCCATGCTCGGTTACTCCTACTACGGCATCATCCAGATGCTCGTGGCCGCCCTGCAGCCGCCCCACCTGACCTGTATCATGCCGCTGTCGTTCACCGACGACTACTACCAGCACGGCTACTACGGCGGCGTGCCCAATACCTACATGACGATGTACTGGGAACTCTGCCCCGCCAACAATCCCGTCACCTGGTCGTCCAAGATGTACTCCGAGGAGGAGATGAAGGCGCGCATGAAGGAGGTCCAGAAGAACCCCGACGTCGCCATCGTCTCGTACTTCAACAAGATCTTCAACACCTGGCCGCCCAAGTACCATACGTTCTACCTCGACTACCTCCTGCACCCCGAGGACGGTCCCTTCTGGGCCCAGCGCTCGGCCAAGGAGATCTACGGCAAGGTCAAGGTACCTACCTACCTCAAGTGCGGCTGGGCGCCGACCGGCCGCTGGAGCGCCCCGGTGTTCAACGCCATGAACTCGCCCGAGCTCGACGTGTATAAGCGCTGCGGCGTCATGGAGGCCTACGGCGGCATGGAGCTGCCCTATCGC
>CAZNNA010000050.1:0-12162 GCA_964573825.1 uncultured Treponemataceae bacterium | reverse complement strand
ATGAACGAGGAGTGCCTGCGTTGGTACGACCATTGGATGAAGGGCGTCGATACCGGCATCATCGAGGAGCCGCGCTACAAGATGAACATCATCGGCCGCGGTTACCGCTACGAGCACGAGTACCCGCTCGCCCGTACCGAGTGGAAGAGGCTCTACCTACGGACCTTCGGCCAGATGCGCTGGGAACCGGATCCCGAGGGCGACCTACCGCCCGACAGCTTCACGCACCGACCCCCGAACATCACCACCAAGGTGGAGACCCTGACCTATCGGACCGATCGCTTCAGCAGGCCCATGGAGTTCACCGGCCCCGTCGAGCTGCACCTCTTCGCCTCGATAGACGCCACGGACGCCAACTTCATAGTCAAGCTCTGGCAGATCACCCAGGGCGGCACCCGCATGCCGCTCTGCCGCACCGGCAGCCTCAAGGCCTCGCACCGGCTCGACCCGGCCCGCTCCCAGATCGGCCGCCCGGCCCACGACCACGCGAAGCGGGTGCCCGTGACGCCCGGCGAGGTCCGCGAGTACGTCATCGAGGTCAACCCGATGGGCATGGTCTTCGACCCGGGAACCAGCCTGGAGCTGGAGATCAAGGCCATGGATCCCTTCGAGCACCAGGACGGTACCTGGACCGGCAAGGTAGGCAACATGGGACCGCTCCCGAGCGCCTCGACCATCAACTACAAGATCTACCGGGACAAGGATTACCAGTCCTACGTGCTCCTGCCGTACATACCCGCGACGCCCGGCGAGCAGTGGCTCCAGGGCTTCGACCAGGGCGGGAGCTTCGGCGGCTCGGGCGCCGGCGCCACGCACTAAGCGACAGGAAGCGATGGAAATGTCGTGGAGTTTCGAGGTCAGCCTCCTAGCCTTCCTCGTCATAGCGTTCGCCTCGCAGGGCCTGGCCGTGGCTACGAGGGGTCGGCTATCGCTGCCCCTCGCGCTCGGCGTCATCTGCGCCGCGGGCTTCGCCCTCGGGCTCCTACCGACGGACCTCGCTAGCAAGTCCAGGATGCGCGACGTGGGCTTCATCGCCTTCAACGTCCTCGTCGTGCATTCCGGTACGCTGGTCGACCCCAAGGCAGCGCGGTCCCGCAAGGGCGCCGCCCTTACCGGGCTCGCCTGCCTGGCCGCCCTCGTCGTCGTCCTTGGGCTGGGGCTCGCCCCGGTCCTGGGACGAGAGGCGGCGCTCTTCTCGATAGGGCCAGCGGTGGGCGGCGGCGCGGCCTGCGCCATCGCCTCGAACGCGGCCCTTCGCAGGCTGCCGGGCATAGCGGCCCTGCCCTGGATCATCTTCATGTTCCAGGGGTTCTTCGGGCTGCCCCTCCTTGCGCTATCGCTGCGCAAGGAGGTAGCGAGACTCGCTCCGCGACTCTCGGCGCGGCTTAGGTCGGTCTCCGGATCTGAACTCGGATCTACACTCGGATCGAGCCTAGGCGGAGGGGCTGATCGTAGTGGCGACGAGGGCTCGTCGCCTCGGCGTCTCTCGCGGCCGCCGCTCTGCGAGCGCCTGCCCGCGCCCTTCCGCGGTCCGGCCTTCTACCTGGCCTCGCTGATGCTCGTCGCCGTTCTAAACCGGGTACTCTACGGCGCCTTCCTGGCCAGGCTCGGCCCGCACCCGGCCCTGTCGGCCCTGGTCCTCGGCTTCGTCTTCGCGCGTCTCGGGCTCCTGGCGCGGGATCCCCTGTCCAAGGCCGATTCCATGGGGATCCTGATGCTCGGCCTCATGGCCCTTATGGCCGACGCCCTGGCCGCCGCGCCCCCGGGGGCCCTGCTCGGGCTGGCGCCCCTGGCGCTCATAGCGCTGGCGGCGGCCGCGCTCGTCGCCGCCGGCGTCGGCGCCCTGGCGGGTAGGCTCTCGGGAGCCGGCGCCTGGCGCGGCATGGTCGCGGCTGCCTCGTGCATGATAGGCCTGCCGCCCGCCGTAGTCGCGGCGCGGGGCATCCTGCGCGGCCTGGAACCCGACGATGCCCGGCGCGCGGCCTTGGAGGCCGAGCTCCTGCCGGATATAGACGTAGCCTCCACCGTCGTGACCAACGTCGCCGCCATAGCGGTCGCCGGCCTGGTAGGCATCTTCGCCTAGAGGCCCCCGGTGGCTGCTAGCGGCAGCTACGGCTCGCGGCGCTCGCCCTTTCGGCGCTCGCCCTTTCGGCGCTCGCCCAGCCGGGGCTCGGCGCCGGCGAGCAGGCGGCCAAGGTTCTTGCGATGGGCCAGCAAGACTAGCGCGGCCGCCCCGGCGAAGAAGCCCAAGACCGCGGGCGAGAAGCGCTCGCCGCGGTAGAGGAGGGCGTAGGCCGGGGGTAGAACGGCGGCCGCCGCGAGCGAGGCCAGCGATACGTAGCGGCCCAGCGCCAGGACGGCCCCGAAGACGGCTAGGCAGGGCAGGGCCGCCGCCGGTGCCAGGGCCGCGGCCACGGCGGCTCCGGTCGCCACGCCCTTACCGCCCTTGAAGCGAAGCCAGACCGGAAAGACGTGCCCCAGGACGCAGGCGGCCCCGGCAAGAACGGCCAGCGTGCCGGTATCAGTCGCCGCGGCGCGGCCGAGGGCCCCTGTCCACGCCAGCCTCGCGGCCGGCGCCGCGAGGAGTACCGCGGCGACGCCCTTGCCCGCGTCTACCGCGAGCGTCAACGCCGCCGCCCCAGGCCCGAGCACGCGCAGGGCGTTGGTGGCGCCGGCGTTACCCGAACCCTTCGAGCGGATATCCACGCCGGCGGCCCGCCCCGCCAGGTAGGCGGTGGGTATGGAGCCGAGCAGGTATGAAATGGCGGCTACCGCGGCCGCGAGCGAATGATCCATTGAGCCCCCGAGGTTCATAGAATATACTCTGGGCATGGGGCGGCGTGAAGCGCCCGGGCGGGCCTCCGTCCGGAGGCGGTTCGCGGGGCGCCGCGTTAGACTTATTATTCTGTAATGCATATATTGAAAAAGCGCCATGTAGGGCGCGGAGGTGCAAGGGCATGACCGAGCTCGACGGCTACCAGGTCTACGGCTTCTTCCGGGCGGGTTCCCGTAGGGTCGTGGCCGCCAGGAGGCGGCTCGACGACATCAACGTATTCCCGGTCCCCGACGGCGATACCGGCACCAACCTCTCGGCGACCCTCTCGGGCGCGGTGGCCGGCGTGGTCCCGGGGGCCTCGGCCGCCGACACCCTGGGCTCCCTGGCCGACGCGGCCCTGCTGTCGGCCCGAGGCAACTCTGGCGTCATCTTCGCGCAGTTCGTCTCCGGCCTCTCCGAGGCCGTGGCCCTGACCGAGCTCAAGACCCACGACTTCGCCCGCGCCGTCAGGCACGCCTACGAGCGCGCTCGCGCCGCCATCACCGACCCGCGCGAGGGGACGATGCTATCGGTCATCGAGGACTGGGCCGCCTCGCTCGCGCGCCGGGCTCATGAGAACTCTAGCTTCGCCGACTTCATAGGCTCCACCCGCGACGACCTGCGCCGCTCCCTGTCGGGTACGACCGAGCGCCTGGCCGAGCTACGGGCGGCCGGCGTCGTCGACGCAGGCGCCGCCGGCTTCGTGGAGTTCATCGAGGGCGGCCACGACTACCTCGCCGGCGTCCCCCTCGCCGGCCCGGCGTCCGCGACCGATGCCGGGCGAGACGAGCCCGATGCATCATCGGCCGGCCCGTTCGAGGCCGACGCGCCCGAGGCCGTCGAGCTCGCCGGGCTCGCCGAGCGGCACGGCCTCGACGAAGGCTCCGCCCGGCCCCCGTCCTATCGCTATTGCACCGAGGCCGTCATAGGGCGGCCCCTCGGACCGGCCGAGGTCGCGTCCCTCAGGGAGGCGCTCGGCCGGCTCGGCGACTGCGTCATCGTGGCGAGCGGCCGGAGCGCCACCAGGGTCCACCTCCCTACCGACGGCCCCGAGCGCGCCGTGGTCGAGCTCGAGCGCCTCGGGGCGGTGACCGGCCAGAAGGTCGACGACATGCTCCTGCAGTACGCCGACGCGCGGGATCGGCTAGCCAGGGTGGCCATAGTCACCGACTCGGCCTGCGACCTGCCCGCCGACCTGGCCTTCCGCCACCGGGTGCACGTGGTGCCCATTCTCGTGAACGCCGGCGGTTCAGAATATTTAGATAAGATCACCTTGTCGGCAGGCGGCCTCGCGCGCCTGGCCGACGGCTCGGGCGCGTTCCCCAAGACGGCGCAGCCGCCGGCCCACCTGTTCTCGAGGCTCTACGACCAGCTGACCGGGCGCTACGAGGGAGTCGTGGCCATACACCTGGCCGCGGCCCTGTCCGGTACCTACGCTGCCAGCGCCCGGGAGGCGGCGCGCTATCCGTCCGTCCGCGCCGTCGATTCCAGGCACCTGTCCGGGTCCCTGGGCCTCGTCGTGCTCCGCGCCTCGGAGGCGGCGGAGGCGGGCCTCTCGGCCGACGAGATAGCTTCCCTGGTCCCGTCCTGGTCGGCCAAGGCCCGCATACTCGTGTCGGTCACGAGCCTTAGGTACATGGTCAAGGGAGGCCGCGTGAGCCCCCTCAAGGGCATGGCCGCCAGGATGCTCAACCTCAAGCCCATAGTCTCGGTTGACGAGGCGGGGCGCTCCAAGCTCTACGGCAAGTCCTTCTCCGAGCGGGCCAACCTGCGCACCCTGGTCCGCATGGCGCGCTCCATACACGAGGCCGCGCCCCTCCGCTACTACGCCGTGGGCCACTCGAACGCGCCGGAGAAGGGCTTGGCCCTGGCCCGCGAGCTCGAGGCGGCCCTGGGCTTCCCACCGGCCTACGTCGCCGACATATCCTCGGTGGTAGCCCTGAACGCGGGGCCGGGCGCCGTCTCCGTGGTGACGATGAGCGAGTAGCCGCCCGCGAGGGCTACCGGGCAGCTCAGGGCAAGGCCGCCTTGAGACGGTCGGGCCTGTTGGTAGTGATGAAGTCGACGCCTAGGGCGGACAACGCGCGCATCTCCGTGGGGTCGTCGACGGTCCAGGCGCCCACGCCGAGCCCGGCCCGCCGGAGGGCCTCGTAGAGGCCTCGCGTCAGGTAACGCCTATCCACTCCCGCCGAATCGGCGCCGGAGCGGGCTATGGCCTGGGCCGCGGCCTCGTCGGCGTTCCCGCCGGCCGGGATCGAGGCGCCCAGGGCCCTAAAGAATTCCTTGCCGACCAGCGCGCAGGTGCGTAGCCCCGGTTCCAGCGCCTCGGTAGCCTTGAGCGTGGTAAGATCGAATGATATGACGACCGAGCGTTCGACGAGTCCTCGGGCGCGGAGGCCTTCGACGACGGCCGCCTCGATACCCGGGTAGCGGCTGCCGTCCTTGCGGAATTTGATCTCCACCTGGAGTCCCGCGCCGGCGCCTCGCGGGCTCGCGAAGAAGTCCAGGGCCTCCTCGAGGCTCGGCGCGGCCTGGGGCGCGTAGTCGGCGGGCAGACCCTCGGGAGCGTCCGCGGGGCGCCTCCAGCGGGCGCCGGAGTCCAAGGCCGCGAGTCCCGCGTAGCCCATCGCCTCTACCTGGCCGCGCCCGCTCGTCGTGCGATCTACCGTGGGGTCGTGAATGACGACGAAGCGACCGTCGGCGCACATCCTGACGTCGAACTCTATCGCCTCGGCGCCGTAGGCCAGGCCGGCCTCGAAGGCAGCCAGCGTGTTCTCGGGCGCCAGGCCCGAGGCGCCTCGGTGGCCGACGCGGAGGGGGCGCGGGCCGTAGGCCTCCGGGCGGGAGAGGGAGGAGCCATCGTCGAGCCCGGCGACCGCCGGGATGGGCGCGGCCAACGAGCCGCAAGCCGCGAAGAGGCTCGCCAGGATAAGCATCGCGGCGAGCGCGCTGATTTCGTGTCTCATGCGCTCCACTATAGCACGGACCGCCTAGTCCGGCGCCGTCGACCCTGACGCCGTCGACCCTGACGCCGTCGACCCTGACGCCGTCGACCTTAGCGGGCGCGGAACCAGGGAACGAAGACGCTCGTCCGGCGCTTGTACTCCCGGTAAGCCGGATCGTCGCCGTGCTTCCTGTCCGCCTCCTTCTCGAGGAGCGGAATACCCGAGACGAAGAGGAGGAGGGTCGTGATGAAGGCGGGGCCGAGCGCCGCGACCCAGAGGGCGCCCGAGAGGGCCGGAACGGCATAGGCCAGGAGGCCCCACCAGAGGAGGGCCTCCCCGAAGTAGTTGGGGTGGCGCGAGTAGCGCCAGAGGCCGCTCGCTATGAAGCCGGGGGCGCCCGATCGCTTGAAGGCTGACTTCTGGGCGTCGGCTATGACCTCGATGACGAAGCCCGCTAGCCAGAGCGCCGCGCCCAGGCACTCCCAGGCCCCGAGCGATCGCGGCGCTACGGTCGACGCCGCCGAGGCGCTGACGGGCAGGAGAATGACGAACACGGCCAGGGCCTGGAGTATCCAGAACTTGGCGAACTTGAGCGGCTTGTCCCGCATGGCGTCGAAGCGATGGTCCACCTTGGTCTTGCGTATCCGGCCGAAGAGGTAGGCTCCCAGGCGAACGGCCCATATCGACGTCAGCACGGCCGGCGCCAGGGCCGCGCCCCCGCCCGCGGAGCCCTGGGCGATCAGGGCGAGCGATACGAGCAGGAACGACAGGCTATACGAGAGGTCGGTGACCACGTCGGTCTTCCGGGCGGCGGCGTAGGCGAAGAAGGCCGCGTTGACCGCGACGGCGGCGATGGCCGAGAGGGCGAAGGGGTTCATCATAGCTCCTTGGTCGGCGGCATGTCGCGCGGGTTAGGCGCCTTGACGACGAAGAACTCTAGCGTATCATGGCCGCGATTGCGAATGGCCATCTTGAGATCGAAGGGTACCGCGACGATGCTACCCGCCGGGTGCCGCTCCTCAGGGCCGTCATCGAGGGATAGGCTCAGGGTTCCGCGTACCACTATCTGGTGTACGTGCGAGTTTGAAACGTGTACCGGGACGGCGCCGCCCGGCTCCACGACGATGTGATTGATGTTCACCCGCTCGTCGTCGACAATCTTCTCCATGGTAAACGCGTCGGTAGCTGTGAACGAATATTCCCTCTCAAGCATGGCGTTCTCTCCTTAGGCTAGCTTCGCGACGAAGCCCTTGGCGTATTCTGCGGCGGCCGCGAGGGCGGCCTCGTCGGGGTTCCACAGGGCCTTGAAGCCCTCGTCGACGACGTCGAAGCCCGATTCCCTGAGTATGTCGCCTATCGCCTTGACCGATTCGCCTGACCAGCCGTAGGCGCCGAAGGCGGCGGCCTTCTTACCCTTGAAGCGCAGGCCCTTTATCTCCTCGAGCACGCCAGCGACGGCGGTAAGGATTCCCTTGCCTACTGTGGGCGAGCCCACGAGTACTGCCTTGGAGCGGAACACGTCGGTGATGGCGTCGTTCTTGTCGTACTTGGAAAGGCAGTGCGATACCACCGTCGTCGCCGGGGAGGCCTCGGCTATGGCCCGGGCCATGGCGTCGGCCAGGGCGCGCGTACCCTGCCACATGGTATCGTAGAGTATGGTGACGCGGTCTTCTCGGTAGTCCTGGGACCACTCCAGGTACTTCTTGACTATCTGCGCCGGGTCGTCGCGCCAGATGACGCCGTGGCTCGTCGCTATCATGCTCAGGGGCAGCTCGAGGGACAGGACCTGATCGATCTTGGCCTTAACGAGCGGCGAGAAGGGCGTGAGGATGTTGGCGTAGTACTTGATGCACTCGGTCCAGAGTTCCTCCTGGTCGACGAGGTCGTTGTAGAGGCGCTCGGTGGCGAGGTGCTGGCCGAAGGCGTCGTTGGAGAACAGGATGGCGTCTCCGGTCATGTACGAGAACATGCTGTCCGGCCAATGAAGCATCGGCGCCTCGACGAAGACGAGCTTCTTGCCGTTGCCGAGCCCGAGCTCGTCTCCGGTCTTGACGACGCGGAAGTCCCAGTCCTGGTGGTAGTGGCCCCTGAGCGACTTGACGCCGTTGGCCGTACAGTAGACGGGTAGGTCGGGGCGCCGCCTCATGAGTTCGGGCATGGCGCCCGAGTGATCGCTCTCGGCATGCTGCGCGATGACGGCATCGAGCCTGGAGAGTAGCCCCTCCGACTCGAGGTTATCGACGAACTCCTTGGCGTAGGGCGTCCAGACCGTATCGACGAGGACGGTCTTGCCCTCCTCGATGACGTAGCTGTTGTAGCTCGAGCCCTTGTGGGTCGAGTACTCGTCGCCGTGGAAGCGCGTCAGCTCCCAATCGATCTTGCCGACCCAGGATACCGTAGGCGTCAGTGTCTTTCTCATCGTAGACCCCTCCTTATATGTGTGAAGGCTTCCGCTTTCGTATATAAGTAATATAGTAAAAGAATGCCGAAATAAGAAATGTTTATTTTCCTCCAGCGCGTATTATAATCGCCGTCATGCCCGGCAGCGAGCCGCTTGAGAGGGAGTACCGAGAACGCGTCGCGAGGGCCGTCGAGTATATCGAGGCCCGGCTCGGGGAGCCCCTGTCCCTCGAGCGGGCGGCCGCCGAGGCGGCCTGGTCCTTCTTCCATTTCCATCGAGTCTTCTCCGCGGTCGCCGGGCTGCCTCCCGGCGAGTACCTACGCATGAGGCGCCTGACCGAGGGCGCGCGGCTCCTGGCCTCCGGACGGGAACCCGTCGCCGCGGTCGCCAGGGCCGTCGGATTCGGCTCGGCCGAGGCCTTCCATCGCTCCTTCAAGGCGGGGTTCGGCCTGGCGCCGGCGGCTTACCGGCGCTCGGCCTCGTCGCTCGCCCTCCTCAACCCCTTCCTGCCGAACGAGCGGCCCCTGGCGCACCGGGCGCCCTGCCTGGTAGGCGAGCCCTCGGTCGAGGTCCTCGAGGAGCGCCGCCTGGCCTGCGCCTCGTCCCTCGTCGGGCTCGAGCGTGAAGAGCTCCTGGCCGGCGTCCGGGCGCTCTGGGCCGCCGCGGGGCCCGCGCTCGACGGGGCCGTGGCGGCGTCCCGCGAGGCGGGCGAACCGGGCGCGCCGCGCGGACCCTACTACGGCCTGGCCGAGCCGGCTCCCGGCGCCGGGGGCCGGGAGATCCGCTACCTGGCGGGCGTCGGCGTATCGCCGCGCCTGGGCGACGGGGCGATGCGCGAGCTCGGCCTCGAGCCGTACCGGATAGCCGCGGGGCCGTACCTCCGCGCCCTGCACCGGGGGCCGGCCTCCAGGCTCAACGAGACCTATCTCTATCTCTACGGTAGCTGGCTGCCGCGGGCGGGCCTCGAGCCCGGGGCGCCCATGGACTTCGACGAGTACGGCCCCGGCTACCGGGCCTCCGACCCGGAGTCGCCCGAGTCCGAGGTAGTATTCCGGATACCGCTCGGCAAGAACTATCAAGCCCGCTAGGCGCCGTACCGGGCTAGGATGGCCCGGGAGGCTACCATGGAGGAGCGAGGGACGAGGCGGGAGGCGGGGCGCGCGAAGATCGGGCGAGCCTCATGGCGTAGAAGGGTCTGCTGGACCCTGGCGATAGCCTTCGCGCTCTGCGCGGCCTGCGCCGAGGGCCAGGCGAGGGAGGAGGAGCCCATGAGGGCCTTGGTTCTGATAGGAAACGGCTGGGGCGCCAACCTGACGGCCGAGGACGAGTCGCCGGGCATCCTGGCCCGGCTCGAGTCCTTCGGCTGGGAGCTGACCGTAGTCTCCCCCGTCGCCTCGCCTAGGCCCTGCGGCTACGCCGCCGGGACGCCCGCGGCCGCCCGGGTGCGCGTCCAGGCCTCGCCCGGGGACATCGCGGACGTCTCCGCCTACGACGCCTTGGTCGTGGCCCCCGGCAAGGACTTCGACTCGCTCGTCGCGGACGAGGGCGTCCTGTCGCTCGCGCGGCGGGCGTCCGGGGCCGGGCTGGCCGTGGCCTCCTTCTGCCGCGGGGTGCGGGTGCTGGCGGCCGCGGGCGTCATCGCGGGCCGGACCGTGACCGGGCCGGCCGAGCTCGAGGCGGAGTGCGCGGCGGCCGGCGCCCGCTTCCTCGGGTACGCCGATCGGGCCGGTAAGCAGGACGCCCCGCCTCCCGTGGTCGACGGCTTCCTGGTCACCTCGCTCCGCGGCAGGTACTATCGCGGCGCCGCCTGCGAGGCGCTCCGGGTCGCCGCCGAGAACGCCAGGCGGGTCCGGCGAGCCCGCGCCTCCGGCGGCGTGCCCGCCTGGGCCGAACGTCCCGCGAGGACGGCCCTCTTCGCCTTCATGCTGACGCCGGACGCGGCCCGCGAGGCCCTGCTCCTGTCCGGGAGCCTGCGGCGCTTCGGCGGCGCGATGAGCGGCTCGAGGCTCCTATGCATGGTCCCGGGGGATACGGGCTCCGTGGATCCGGCCCTCCGCGCCCGGCTCGAGGCCCTGGGCTGCGAGCTAGCCGGCTTCGAGCCGGAGCCGCGGCTCGAGCGCTGGCCCCTGGCCGCCAAGGCCGGGGCCGCCGCCGCCGCGGAGGCCCTGTCCCGCGGCCGGGCCGACGTACTCGTCTGGATGGATAGCGATACCGTCATAGTCCGCGAGCCGGTCGAGCTCCTCCTGGGGGAGGGAGTCTCGGCGGCCGCCTCGCCGGTCCACCATCGACTCATCGGCATGCCCTGGGGACAGGCGCCCGACGCCTTCTGGAAGGCCGTCTACGCGGCCGCGGGCGTCGATCCCGCGTCGGCCTTCCCTATGCTTACCGTGGCCGACCGCGAGCCTATAGCCGCTTACCTGAACGCCGGACTCCTGGCCGCCAGGCCCGAGGCCGGACTCCTGGCTGCCTGGAGGGACGCCTTCTTGGCGGCCTCTGACGCCCCGGCGGTGCTCGAGGCCATCCGCGGCGCGAGCGGACCGCACCGGACCTTCCTGCACCAGGCCGCCCTTGCCGCGGCGGCTATCGGTACGGTCGGCCCGGGCGGCCTCGCCGCCCTGTCCTACGGCTATAATTACCCTATCCACATGCACGGCTCCTGCCCCCCTGGCCTGCGCCCCGGGAAGCTCGACGACCTCTACACCGCCCGCTACGATCGCTGGGCCCTCGCCCCCGGAGGCCCTTCCGACGCGCTGCCGGCGCCCGCGCGCCTGCGTTCCGCGCTCGAGGAGCTCAGGAGGGATTGAGGGAGGTATGGGCGCGGAGACCGGTCGACGCCACGGTCGCGCCCGGTCTCCGCGCCCGGGGTACGCGAATTTACATTAATGTAGATTGATTATTATTATTCCCGCAGTACAATTGCCTTAACGTTCATATTGCTTAATGTTCTTAGGAGGCATTCCATGCGTCATCATCTCACCCCGGCGGTAGCCCTGGCTGCCGTCTTCACCCTGGCTTCGTGCGTTACCACCCCGACCACCGAGCGTCCCGTGCTCAAGCCCACCTTCGAGAACTCCCACGCCATCCTGATAGAGAAGGCCTTGAAAGGACTCGACCTGGCCAAGGCCGTCGATCCCTACGTCAATGCGAAGGAGAAGCTGGCGCTCGTCAGCATCGAGCGTCCCTTGACCGGGGACTTCCCCGTCAACTACGTCATAGAGGATTGCCTCATAGCCAATCTCGTAGCCTCCGGAAAGCCGGTCCTGGAACGCGACGAGGACCTGCTCGCCAGGCTCCTGTACGAGCAGGGCGACCGCTACCAGCGCGTCATGCCCGATAGCCCGTCCGCCATCCTCCTCCGAGGAGTGGAAGGGAAGGGCATGGGCTTCCTGGGCGCCGGAGTCGAGGGCGCCGCGCCTATCAATCCCAAGGACGCCATGGACTTCTTCGGCAGGCTCGGCGACTACTATCGCGAGCTCCTGTCGCAGGTGAAGATAGCCAACGCCGACGTACTCGTCTCCTACCGGGTGCTCGAGTGCGGTATCATGGTGGAGAAGGAGGCTCCCCGCAAGCCAACCGCCGAGGAGAAGTCGTCCTCGGCCGCTCCCGACCTGCTCAAGGTTAACTTCAAGCGAGACGCCATGGCGCGGCTCGCCGTCCGGGTCGTCGACGCCAAGTCCGGGGAGATCCGCTGGGCCGGAATACTAGAGGGACGGGCCAAGGATACCCTCGTCTTCGAGCAGGAGAAGGACTCCACCGAGTACGAGTTCCTGGCCAACGTGGCCCGGTACCAGGATTACCTGGAGAATTTCCATTACACCTTCTACGATCAGCAGCTACCCAACCTTCGCGGGACCATGACCCGGCAGCAGGAGATACACTCGGTCATACCGGACGCGGCTTCGGCCCAACCGGCCAAGTGAGGGTAGGGCGATGAAGAAACGCACGCGCTGCCTCGCGGCGGCGCTCTGCCTGGGCGCTATCGCCTGGGCGCAGGAAGCCGA
>CAZNNA010000049.1:7831-14875 GCA_964573825.1 uncultured Treponemataceae bacterium | reverse complement strand
TGGTCGGCGACCTCCTTGGCGCAGAGCTTCTCGCCGTAATGGGCGTCGATGTAGGCGATGATCTTGCGTAGCTTAGAGTAGTAGGCTCCGTTGTCCCGGAGGCGCTCCTCATGGTCCACTCGATTCTCCCGCAGCTCCCAGGGAACGTCCCTGAGGAGCAGGGCGACGAAGCGGTGGAGCTGGGTGGCTATGGCCAGCTCGTGGAAGGCCTGCTGCTGGCGCTTCTCCCACATTATGGAGGCCATGGCTCGCTGCAGCTCCTTGGCCGTTCCCGGCAGGGCCGCGAGCGATTCGGGCTTGAGCTTGAAGGCGCGGTTCCTGAAGCGCTTGTCGTAGGCCTCGGCGAAGGCCGTCTTGAACTGCAGTATGAGCGCTATGTTGTCGCTGGTTATTCCGTGGGTCAGGTGGATGTCCCCGCCGTGCACGAGGAGCATGTCGCCGGTATGGAGTATTATCCGTTCCTGCCCGACCTGGACGAGGAGCGAGCCCTTGAGCACGAAGATGACCTCGTACTCCTCGTGCCAATGGGGGGAGCAGGACTGAACCGACTGGAAGAAGATATTGAGCGGCAGGTCGCCGCAGGCGATCGGTTCGTACGCGTATGGCATGCGTCCATGGTACACGCCGGTCGGGTAGTTGCCAACCGTTATTTTTTTAATACGGTTCTAGCCAGGCCCGTTCGCGTCGGCTGGCGCCGCCCGACCTACCAGGCGGTTAAAATTAAGCCGCAAATATGGTCAAAAAACGGAACGACCGCCGGGCGAAACGCCCCCTACCATGAGTCCGTCGAACGACGCAAGGTCGCTCGACCATGGGGGTGCCGATGCAGTATCTGGCGCGAAGGTTCATCTTCTACTTCGTCGCGTTCATGATAGCCATGTCTATCAACTTCTTCCTGCCGCGGATGATGGCGGGCGACCCGGTCACGATGATGTACGCGAGCTACCAGGGGGAGATGTCTCCCGAGGTGATGGACGCCCTGCGGGCGGCGTACGGCTTCGAGGAGGGTGCGTCCTTCCTGGGGCAGTACCTGACCTACCTGCGGAGTACCTTCCGCGGGGAGCTGGGCATATCGATCCTGGCCTACCCCTCGTCGGTCGCGTCGGTCATCGGCCTGTCCGTCGGCTGGACCTTCCTGCTCGTCGGGGTGACGATAGTCATCATCTACCTCCTGGGCTCCGTCCTGGGCGTCATGGCGGCCTGGAAGCGAGGCGGCTTCGTGGATAACTACCTCGTGCCCTTCTTCGGCTTCTTCAGGGCCTTTCCCTATTTCTGGGTGGCCCTCCTCGTGCTCTTCGTCTTCTCCTTCAGGCTGGGCTGGCTGCCGCTCGGCCGCGCCTACGACATCAACATGCTCAAGGACTGGAGGAACCCGGCCTTCGTCGGCAGCGTACTGCTGCACGGCATACTGCCCGTCTTTACCATGGTGCTGACGGGGCTCGGTTCCAGGATACTGTCCATGCGCAACAACATGATAAGCGTCGTGTCGCAGGACTTCGTCGTCCTGGCCCGCGCCAAGGGGTTGCCCGAGGGCAAGATCATGCTCAAGTACGCGGCCCGCAACGCCCTCCTGCCGACGATCACGAGTTTCGCGATACAGCTCGGCTTCCTCATCGGCGGCACCGTCGTTACCGAGCAGGTCTTCTCGTACCCCGGCATGGGCTACACCCTGCTCCTGGCGGTCAACGCGCGGGACTATCCGCTGATGCAGGGGGTGTTCCTGGCCATAACGTTGAGCGTCCTCGCGCTCAACTTCATCGTAGACATCCTGTACGTCTTCCTCGATCCGAGGGTAAGGGTATCCTAATGCCAAAGAGAACCGCCCGACGGGGCTCCGCTCAGGTCGATCGCCTGCCCGAGTGGCTGCGCAACGTGCTTAAGAACCGCAAGGCCGCCTGGGGCCTGGGGATCCTGGTCTTCTTCCTGCTCGTGGCCCTGCTCGCGGACGCGATCGCGCCCGTCGATCCGCTCCTGGGGCCTAATAAGATGGTCGCCAGGCCCAAGCAGGCGCCGTCCCTGGAGCACCCCCTGGGGACGACGCTCCAGGGCCAGGACGTCCTGACGCTCCTCGTGCACGGCACCAGGCGCAGCATGGGTACGGCCTTCATCACGGGGACCGTAACGGTTTTCATAGCCGTCTTCATGGGCATATCGGCGGGCTTCCTAGGAGGGCTGGCCGACGAGACCATATCGCTCGTCACCAATATATTCCTCGTCATACCGTCTATGCCCCTCATGATAGTCATAGCCGGTTGGATGGATAGCAAGAATCCCTTTACCATGATATTCGTGCTAGCCATCACGGGCTGGGCTGTGGGCTCGCGGGTGCTGCGCTCCCAGGCGCTGACGCTCCGCAACAGCGAGTTCGTGGCCGCCGCCAGGGTCGTCGGCGAGACCAACGGTTTCATCATCTTCAGGGAGATACTGCCCAACATCTATTCCCTGGTCGTGTCCCTGTACATCAACGCCGTCACCTTCGTCATCCTGACCATGTCGTCGCTCGAGTTCCTCGGGCTAGGCAACCCGACCGCCGTCTCCTGGGGCTCCATGCTCTACTGGGCGCAGAACAGCCAGGCGCTCCTGCAGGGAGCCTGGTGGACCTTCGTGCCCGCCGGCGTCTGCATAGCCATGGTGGGCCTGAGCCTGACGCTGCTCAACTACGGCATAGACGAGCTGACCAACCCCGTGCTCAAGACCGACTGAGGAAAGGAAGAGCCGACCATGAGCGAAACCAGGGAACCCCTGCTGGCCGTCCGCAACCTCGAGCTGGTCTACGAGACCCGCCGAGGCGCGATCAAGGCGGTCAACGACGTATCCTTCGATATCTTTCCCGACGAGGTCTTCGGCCTGGCCGGCGAGTCGGGCTGCGGCAAGTCCACGGCGGCCTTCGCCATCGCTAGGCTGCATAGGCCCCCGGCCCGCGTCAGCGGCGGCCGCATACTCTTCGGGGGCCGCGACGTCCTGGCCATGGGCGACGAGGAACTGCGCTCCATTCGCTGGAGCGAGCTGGCCATAGTGACGCAGAGCGCCATGAACGCGCTCAATCCCGTCATGACCATAGCCGCCCAGGTTCGGGACGTGCTGGCCGTCCGCGAGCGCGTCACCAAGGCGACCGCCCGGGTGCGGGCCCGCGAGCTCTTCCGCCTGGTCGGCATAGAGCCGGATCGCGTCGATAGCTATCCCCACCAGCTATCGGGCGGCATGCGGCAGCGCGCCGTCATAGCCATGGCCCTGGCGCTCAACCCTAAGCTCATCATCATGGACGAGCCGTCCACGGCGCTGGACGTCGTGGTGCAGAAGCAGATCATGGAGGAGATACGGGCGCTCAAGCGACGCTTCAGCTTCTCTATACTGTT
This sequence comes from uncultured Treponemataceae bacterium, assembly GCA_964573825.1. Lineage (GTDB taxonomy): Bacteria > Spirochaetota > Spirochaetia > Treponematales > UBA12059 > SZUA-370. Next base: position 11,519 of record CAZNNA010000049.1, on the reverse strand, counting down.
CATAACGCACGACCTGTCCCTGCTCGTGGAGTTCTCCGACCGCATAGGCATCATGTACGCCGGGCGCCTCGTGGAGGTGGCTCCGGCCGCCGAGCTCTTCAGGTCGCCGGCCCATCCCTACACCGAGCGCCTGATGCACTCCTTCCCGACGCTATTCGGCGACCGAGTCAACGCCGAGGGCATACCGGGCAGCCCGCCCAACCTGATAGAGCCGCCGTCCGGCTGCGCCTTCCATCCCCGCTGCCCCATGGCGAGCCTCGAGGCCTGCCGGACGGCCTGCCCCGAGCTCGCGGAGATAGGACCCGGTCGGCTAGCCGCCTGTCACCGCATCGACAAGCCCAGGAGTCAGTCATGAAGACCGAAACGAAGACTGATACGAAACCCGATACGGACGCCCCGTCGGCCGAGCCCCTCCTTGCGGTCGATAGCCTTTACAAGACCTTCCGCGTAGGCGGCTTCATGTCCAGCCGCTCGGTGCGGGCCGTACGGGACGCCTCCTTTACCATACGGGCCGGACAGGCCGTGGCCATAGTAGGAGAGAGCGGTTCCGGGAAGAGCACGGTGCTCCGCGTCCTGTCCCTGCTGCACCGCGCCAGCTCCGGCGTCGTGCGCTACCGGGGACGGGATATCTCGACCATACGGAGCCGGGCCGACCGTCTCGAGTACCTGTCCAGGGTCCAGATGATATTCCAGGATCCCTTCTCGTCAATTAATCCAGCCCATCCCATAGGCTTCCAGCTGTCGCGCCCGCTCATCATCCACGGTAAGGCTCCCGCCCGGGGCCCCGCGCTGGAGGCGGCGCTCTCGGCGCTCCTGGAGTCCGTGGCCCTGACCCCGCCCGAGCAGTACGCGCGTAAGTATCCCCACCAGCTGTCCGGGGGGCAGCGCCAGCGCGTGGCCATAGCGAGGGCCCTGGCGGTCGAGCCCGAGCTCATCCTTGCAGACGAGCCCATATCGATGCTCGACGTTTCCATCCGCCTCGGCATACTCAACCTGATGCGCAGGCTGCGCGACGAGCGGGGCATAGCCTTCGCCTACGTCACCCACGACCTGGCCTCGGCGCGCTACTTCGCCGACGAGATCATCGTCATGTACGCCGGGCATATCGTCGAGCACGGCAGGAGCGAGGCCATAGTGAGCGACGCCCGACACCCGTACACGCGGCTCCTCCTGTCGGCCGTGCCCAATCCCGAGCGTGGCCTTTCTACCGGATCCTTCGAGGCCAAGGGCGAGATACCCGACCTCTCGACGCTCGGGGACGGCTGCCCCTTCGCCGAGCGCTGTCCCCGAGCCATGCCGCGTTGCCGCGAGGCTATGCCTCCGCGCTCGGGCTTCGGCGGCGGTCATTGGGCGCGCTGCTACCTCTACGACGGGGATGCTTCCCAATGAAGGCCGTACTCGTGCTCTACGATTCCCTGGTACGCGGGCTCCTGCCCCCCTACGGCTGCGACTGGGTCAAGGCGCCAAACTTCAGCCGGCTCGCCGAGCGGACCGTGACCGCGGACAAGGCCTACATAGGCAGCATGCCCTGCATGCCGGCCAGGCGGGAGCTGCATACCGGTCGGCACAACTTCCTGCACCGGGGCTGGGGCCCCCTGGAGCCCTTCGACGACTCCCTGCCCGAGCTCCTTAAGTCAGGCGGCGTCTACTGCCACCTGGCGAGCGATCACTACCACTACTGGGGCGACGGCGGGGCGACCTACCATACCCGCTATTCCAGCTGGGAGGGCTTCCGCGGCCAGGAGGGCGACCCATGGAAGGGCGAGGTAGCCGATCCGCCCATTCCCGATTGCGCGCCTACCTACAAGACCCGCCTGCCGCTCTGGCGCCAGGACTGGGTCAATCGCCGCTACCTGGCCCGCGAGGAGGACATGCCCCAGGTCAGGACCGTCCAGGCCGGGCTCGACTTCCTGGCCAGGAACAAGGACCAGGACAACTGGTTCCTATCCCTCGAGTGCTTCGATCCGCACGAGCCCTTCTTTACCCAGGAGGAGTACCGCGCCCTGTACCCGCGGGACTACGACGGACCCTTCGTCGACTGGCCGGACTACGGACCGTCGCGCTACACGGACGGGCAGGCAAGGGAACTCTACGCGCGCTACGCCGCTCTCGTATCGATGTGCGATCGCTACCTGGGCAGGGTGCTCGACGCCTTCGACGAGCACGGCCTCTGGGACGACACGATGCTCATCGTGACGACGGACCACGGCCTTCTCCTGTCGGAACACGACATGTACGGCAAGAACTTCATGCCCTTCTGGGACGAGGTGGCCAACATTCCGTTCTTCGCCTGGGATCCGAAGAGCCGCAGGCGGGGCGTCCGCTGCGATCGCCTCATCCAGGCCATAGACCTGGCCCCGACCCTGCTCGGATACTTCGGTCTGCCCGTCACCGAGGCCATGCGCGGCGTCGACCTCGCCGAGACCCTGGCTCGCGACGCCCCCACGCGTGACGCGGCCATCTTCGGGATCTTCGGCGGGCAGGTCAACGTTACCGATGGTAACTACGTCTATATGCTGTCGCCCCGGGCCGGCGGGCAGGAGGAGCTATACGAGTACACGCTGATGCCTACCCGCATGCACGGCTTCTTCAAGCCCGAGGAACTAGCCGGCGCTAGCCTGGCGGGACCCTTCGACTTCACCAAGGGCTGTAGGGTACTCAAGGTCGGAAACCGCGGTATCTATCCCATACTCAAGATGATCGGTACCGAGTTCTCCCCTACGGCGCTCTACGATCGCGTCGCCGATCCTCGCCAGAGGAGCCCGGTGAGCGACCCGACCGTCGAGGCTCGGCTAAGGCGAGCCATGGTCCGGGCCATGCGCGACCACGACGCCCCGCCCGAGCAGTACGCCCGCCTCGGCCTGGAGGCCGAGCTGGCAGCCCTGGAGACGGATCTTTAGCGTACCGAGGTATTCGAACGAAACGAAGCCGTCGCCCTTGCCCCCGCTTCCGGCTCGGGGGTACCATCGCCTAGGTTCCTGGCCCGATAGGGGCGGGATACCGGGAGGATGGCATGACGACGCGTATCGGCGAGAATAGGGCGTTCCTCAGGAGCGTACGGGAACTCGACGTGCTCCTGGCCAAGGGACGTCGGCGCCTGGCGGCCAGCGCCGAGCATACCGTGACGCTTCGCCTAGGCAAAGACGACGTCATCTACGAGCGGCTTTCCAACTACTCCGATAAGCGCATCAAGTCCGAGATCATCGACTATATCGAGCGCCAGGCGCGCTTCCTTCCACTCAAGGAGCGCCTCGTCATCCGCATCGAGCGGCCCGACGGTCAGGCCGGGCTGGCCGAGAGCGTCGGCGAGGCCATACGCGACAACCTGCGGGACCGCATGATCGAGTGCCAGTTGCAGCTGCGCGGTAACCTGCGCGAGTTCCTGGCGCTCTTCGCCCTCGGAGTCTCGTCATTCGCCGTCAAGGCGGCGATAGGCGGCAGGACGACGAACCCGACGGTCAGCGAGATACTCATCATCGTGTCCTGGGTCTTCATCTGGCGCTCCGTGGAGACCATCTACTTCGAGAGGAAGAAGCTGCGTCGCGAGAAGCTTAAGCTTATCCAGCTGTACCTGGCTACGTACGAGGAGCGGATACTCGGATAGGCGTAAGAGCCTTGCGCCTTCGCTTGGTATGCCTATGATAGAATCGCTTCGCTAGCGGGAAGCCCTCCTGTCCCGCGGAAAGGA
>CAZNNA010000049.1:0-7731 GCA_964573825.1 uncultured Treponemataceae bacterium | reverse complement strand
GTCGTGCTGTCCGACCCGCCGCCGGAGAACTGGTTCATACGCGGCAAGACGGGCACGGCCATCCTGGCTACCAGGGGCTAGGAGCGGCATGAGGCTCGAGACCTACCTGGTCAACGCCTTCGCCGAAGGACTGGCGGAGGGCAACCCCGCCGGGGTCGTTATCGCCGAGGGCGAGCTAGCCCCGGGGCTCATGCAGGCGATAGCGATAGACCTGGGCAAGTCGGAGACGGCCTTCGTCCGCCCCCTGGGGCCGGGGGCCTACGCCCTGCGCTGGTTCGCGCCCGGCGGCGAGGTGCCGCTCTGCGGGCACGCGACCCTGGCGGCGGCAACCGTCATAGCCGAGACCCGCGGCGAGCCCGACCTGGCCTTCTCGTACGCGGGGGGAGAGCTGCGCGTCGTCGTCGCGGACGGCGAGGCGGCCCTCGACCTGCCCCTCGACCAGTACGAGGAGACGCCGCCCGACCCTCGCTACGAGGCCTTCTTTGGCCCCTTGCGGGTAGAGGCGCGCATCCGCGGGCGAAGCACCGGTAAGGTCGTCCTGGTCGTCCCGGAAGGCGAGGACCTCGGGCGCCTACGGCCGGACTTCGCCGCCATGCGGCGCGAGGCGGGACCCTTCTCGCGCGGCCTCGGCGTCTCGAGGCGGTCGAGCGAGTACGACTTCGAGACGCGCTACTTCAACCCCTGGTACGGGGTCGACGAGGACTACGTGACGGGCACCGTGCACACGGTGCTGGCCGGCTACTGGCGCGACCGGCTGGGCAAGGATAGGCTCCGCGCTTTTCAACGCTCGCCCCGGCCCGGCGTCCTGGACCTGGAGCTACGCGGCGAGCTCGTACGCGTCCGGGGCCGGGCCCGCGTTGTCCTGCGCGGGGAGTTCCTCGCGTAGGGGACTTCACGCCATGCTAGCCGACCGAAGGAGCTATGACGAATGGACGCGATGATCGCTATCATGACCCCGGCCGATTACGACGAGGCCTACGCGCTGTGGAACGCCACGCCCGGCATGGGGCTCAACGCCCTCGACGACTCGCGGGAGGGCATAGGGCGCTTCCTCGCCCGCAACCCGCGGACCTGCCTCGTCGCCAGGCGCGCGGGCCGGCTCGTCGGGGTGCTGCTCGCCGGCCACGACGGCCGCCGCGGCCACCTCTACCACGCCGCCGTGCTTCCCGAGGAACGGGGCCGCGGCGTAGGCCGGGCCCTCGTCGAGGCCGCCATGGAGGCCCTGGCCGCCGAGGGCATAGCCAAGGCCTCGCTCGTGGTGTTCTCCGACAACGCCCTGGGCAACGCCTTCTGGGATCGCCTTGGCTTCAGCGCCAGGCCCGACCTGGTGTACCGGAATAGGATGACTGGGAGGGGCGAACATGAGTAAGGATCATATCTCTCGTCCCGATGGGAGTGCTATCGAACTCCTGGTAGAGGGAGCGGCCGGAGGGCGACTAGCGCTTATCCACGCGGGCTTCGGCTACGGGCTCGACCTGCCGCTCCTCTACTACGCTCGCCGGGCGGCTCGGGCGGCGGGGTGTCGCTGCCTTTGCGTCGACCTACGCTACCCGGTGAACCAGTCCTTCCTGGCCCTCGCCGACGAGGCCCGAGAGGAGTACTTCGAGCGCGACATCGAGCGCATAGCGGAGAGGCTCGGTAAGGAAGGCTCGCCCCCCGCGCTCGCCATAGGCAAGTCCCTCGGCGCTACCGTGATTCATCGCCTTTTACTCCGGGGGGCGCTCGCGGACGGGTGCCGCCTCGGGCTCCTGACGCCCGGGACCGAGTGGCCGGCAATAGCCGAGACGCTCGCCGACGGAACGAGCCCCGCCCTCGTCATCGGCGGTACCGCCGACCCGCTCTTCCTGGCGGTCGATCGGACGCGCCTGAGCGCGAGGAGCGGCATCGATATACTCGAGGTCGAGGGTGCTGACCACGGCCTTGAGACCGGAGACCTTAAGCGCGACCTGGCTACGCTCTCTTCCGTAATAGCTAGGTTGGAGGCTTTCGTTGCATCATGAGCGGGCGATCAGGCCCATGGCAGAGGGCGACGTCGAGGGCGTGGCAGGCTTCATTCTCGAGTATAAGCGGGAGACCGGCAAGGAGCCGGGGCCCGAGGTCCCGGGCCTGGTCCGGGCCGCCTTGCTCGACGCGCTGGCCGACCCTACGGCGCTCTGCCTGGTCAGGGCCGATGAGGACGGGCGCGCGCTCGGCTACCTCGTGGCCCACGTGGCGCACTTCCCCATGGTGGGCGGGCGCGAGCTGTACGTATCGGATCTCTTCATCCGCCGGGAGGCGCGGGGCGGCGGCCTCGGCCGGGCCCTGCTCGCGCGCGCGGAGGAGGAGGCCCGGGCCCGTTCCTGCGTCCGGGTCATGCTTAACAACCCCAAGGACTCGGAGGGGTACCGGTCGTCGTTCTACGCCAAGAACGGCTACGTCGAGCGGACCGGCTTCGCCAACTTCGTTAAGCCGCTGTAAGCATTCCCTATGCCAGGGGCCGAGGCGAAGCCCCGGTTCCAGATTGGTAGCTTGTCAGGCTATAGAAAAGGAGCTAAATTTAGATCATTGGAGGCTCTCGTATGGATGCTATTTTAACCGAGTTGACCGTTAGTATCTCCGACTTCAAGAAGAACCCGGCAAAGGTGCTTCGGGAAGCCAGGAATGAGCCCCTCGCCGTCTTGAGCCATAACAAGCCGGCGTTCTACGTTGTGGAGCCCAAAGTGTACGAAGCGCTCATCGAGGATGCATGGGAACGTAGTATCGCCCCTCTAGTAGCCGAGAGAATGAAGCGGCGGGATAGCGCTATCGAGGTTGATATTGACAGCCTCTAGGGATTCGAGTCGGGACTACCGCTTACGGTTCTTGCCTGAAGCCTTAAGTGAATGGAATGCGTTGGATGGGTCGATTCGAACTGTGTTGAAGGGGTTATTGGCTAAGCGGCTCTCCAACCCTATCGTACCTGGAGCGGCCCTCCACGGCGAGCTGGCTGGATGCTATAAGATTAAGCTGCGTCAGCAAGGCGTTCGCCTCGTATACCAGGTTATCGAAGAGGAGATAGTCGTATTGGTATTGGCCGTTGGGAGGAGAGAACGCGACGCGGTCTACCGCGCGGCCGATGCAAGCGTAAAGTAAAAAGCGCAAACGTTCTACTTCGCTCCATATGACGGGTAGTACCCTCTGTGATCCTATATCAATAAGCGCGGAGACGACTCCGCCACCGAACGGTATCAACCAGGACGGCCTGGTTCGCGATCGCCTCGGGGGAAGCTGTAGCCTTCACGTCTTGAGCAAGGGCAAGCCCGAACTGAGTCTGGGCTAGGGCGCGGCTCGGGACAGCGCTCGGCGGATACGGTTAGCTCCTCTCCGAGAGGTACATGGACGAGCGATGATTAGTTCTTGCGCTTCTGATATATCAGTGTTATATTAGATCCATGGAAGCCGATACCGATGCCATTTCCCTGGCCAACGCCGTCTACGCCGAGCTCAAGCGGCGCCTGGACTCCGGCGACGTTAAGCCGGGCCAGTTCATCGATCTCCATAAGCTCGGGTTAGAGCTGGAGATCAGCCGGACGCCCCTCCGCGACGCGCTCATACGCCTGGAGCTCGAGGGCTTCGTTACCATCTTTCCCCGTCGCGGCGTCATGGTCAACGGGCTCGGCCTCTCGGACATACGCGACCTCTACGAGGTCATAGGAGCCCTCGAGGCCCTGACCGCCGAGCAGGCGGCCGCGAGGCTGCGTCCCGATGACGTCGCGCGGATGGAGGAGCTCTGCTCCGGCATGGAGGAGAGCATAGCCCGCGACGACTTCTCGGCCTACTACGAACAGAACCTAGCCTTCCATGACGCGTACCTAAGCCTCTCGAGCAACCGCGACCTCCTGCGCTCGGTAATGCTGCGCAAGGAACGGCTCTACGACTTCCCGCGCCGCGGCGTCTACGTCAAGGACTGGGAGCTGTCCTCCAACCTAGAGCACCGCCGCATACTCGAGCTCTTCAAGGCGGGCGACTGCCGAGGCGCGGCGGCCTACATACGCGACGTCCATTGGTCCTACGACGTGCAGGAGCGCTTCATAAAGCAGTACTACATAGAGGCCTCGAGGATCACCCGATGACGAGCCCGGCGGCGCCCGTCGAGGCAGCGCCTGGCGTCGGTACCGAGGCTCGCGGCGCCGCGGACGGGGTCATCTTCGACCTGCGCCGCCAGTGCGTCCACGACGGGCCCGGGCTGCGGACGACGGTCTTCCTCAAGGGCTGCCCGCTCCGCTGCCTGTGGTGCCACAACCCCGAGGGACTGTCGCCCGAGCCGACCGCCCTCAGGCGACCCGAGCGCTGCGTCGGCTGCGGCGCCTGCCTGGCGGCCTGCCCCCGCGGCCTGGATCCGCGCCTGGCGGCCGGCGGCTCGGGCTGCGCCGGCTGCTCCGCTATACCCTGCGCTGCCGCCTGCCCGGCGGAGGCGCTCCAGGCGGCGGGACGCCGCGTCGGCGTAGCGGAGCTGGTCCGCGAGCTCGAGCGCGATCGGCCCTTCTACGAGGCCTCGGGGGGCGGCGTCACCTTCTCCGGCGGCGAGCCGCTGGCCCAGCCGGGCTTCCTCCTGGCCCTGCTCGAGGCCGCCTCGGCGCGCGGCCTGTCCACGGCGGTGGATACCTCCGGATACGCTCCCGAGGCGACCGTCCTCAAGGCGGCCGGGCTGGCCGGCCTCGTCCTCTTCGACCTGAAGCTCGCCGACCCCGCCCGACATAGGCAGGCGACCGGGGTGGACAATGCATTAATCCTTAGTAATCTACGCGCGCTCGCCCGGGCGGGCGCCGGGGTGGAGCTGCGCGTGCCGGTGATACCGGGGGTCAACGACCTGCCGGGCGACCTCGAGGCCCTGGCTGACGCGGCGGCCGAGGCGGTCCGCGGGACCGGCGCGGCCTGGCCGGCGGCGCTCCTCCCGTACCACGGTTCGGCCCGGGGCAAGTACGCGATGTGGGGCCTAGCGTATCCCTTGAAGGATACCGAGGCTCCCACGGCCGAAAGAATGGAACGGGCGGCGGCGGCCTTCGCCGCGCGAGGCTTCTCGGTACGGATCGGAGGGTAGGCGGATGAACGACAGGATCAGGCGGCTACGCGAGGAGAGCTTCTCCACGCGCCCGAGCTTCTCGGCCGAGCGGGCCGTGCTCACCACGGAATTCCACAGGGAGTGGCAGGGCCGCGTATCGCCGCCGCTCCTACGGGCCATGAACTTCCGTTACCTCTGCGAGAGGAAGGCCATCTATATCGGGAGCGACGAGCTCATAGTCGGCGAGCGGGGCCCCAGGCCCCGGGCGGTCTCGTCCTTCCCGGAGCTGACCTGCCACAGCGAGGAGGACCTGCGCATCCTGGACTCGCGGCCCATGGCCAGCTACGCCGTGGCCGAGGCCGACCTGGCGGCCTACCGCGACGTCGTCATTCCCTACTGGCGCGGGCGCAGCATGCGCGACCTGACCTTCCAGGGCCTGTCCGAGGAGTGGAAGGCGCTCTACGAGGCGGGGCTCTTCACCGAGTTCATGGAGCAGCGCGCCCTGGGGCACACCGCGCTCGACGGATCCATCTACGAGAAGGGGCTCCTGGACCGCAAGGCCGAGATAGCCGCCGCCCGCGCGGCCATAGACTGGTCTTCCGACCCGGAGGCCTTGGCCAAGGACGAGGAGCTCGCGGCCATGGACATAGCCTGCGACGCGGCGATACGCTTCGCCGAGCGCCACGCGGAGCTGGCAGAGGCGCTGGCCGCGGGCGAGCCCGAGCCCGCGCGCGCCGCCGAGCTCAGGCGCATAGCGACGGTATGCCGACGCGTACCGGCGCACGCGCCTCGCGACTATTGGGAGGCCCTGCAGGCCTACTGGTTCACGCACCTGGGGACCATCACCGAGCTCAACGGCTGGGACGCCATGAACCCGGGCCACCTGGACCAGCACCTGGCGCCCTTCTACGAGCGCGGCCTGGCCGACGGGACCCTGACCCGCGAGTCCGCCAAGGAGCTCCTCTCGTGCCTGTGGATCAAGGTCAACAACACGCCCGCCCCGCCCAAGGTCGGCGTCACCGCCGCTGAGAGCGGTACCTATAACGACTTCACCAACGTCAACGTCGGAGGCCTCACGCCCGACGGCTCCGACGGCTCGAGCGAGGTGTCCTACCTGATCCTGGAGGTGCTCGACGAGCTCCAGCTCCTCCAGCCCCAGGCCAACCTGCAGCTGAGCGCCAAGACGCCCGAGCGGCTCCTCCGCAAGGCCTGCGAGGTGGCGCGGCGCGGCTCGGGCTACCCCTCGCTCTTCAACGCCGACGAGGTGGTGGACGCCCAGCTCGGCATGGGCAAGGGCCTGCGCGACGCGCGCGAGGGCGGGGTCTCCGGCTGCGTGGAGACCGGCTGCTTCGGCAAGGAGGCCTACCTCCTCCACGGCTACCTCAACCTGCCCAAGGTCCTCGAGCTGACCCTCAACGACGGCGTCGATCCCGTCAGCGGCAGGCGCATCGGCCTGGCGACGGGCCCCGCGGACTCGCTCGAGGACTTCGACGCCCTGTACGCGGCCTTCGAGCGGCAGCTGGCCCACGTCGTCGACGTCAAGGTCCGGGCCTCCAACTACCTGGACGCCTTCTTCGCCGCGCGCATGCCGGCGCCCTTCCTGTCCGCCGTGGTGGCGGACTGCATCTCCGAGGGCCGCGACTACTACTCCGGCGGAGCCCGCTACAACACCGACTACATCCAGTGCTGCGGCCTCGGGACCGTGACCGATTCCCTGGCGGCCCTGCGCCGGCACGTCTACGACGAGGGAGCCGTCGGCTGGGCCGAGCTCCTGGCCGCGCTCCGCGCCGACTGGGCCGGCTCCGAGGCGCTCAGGCTGCGCCTGGCCAACAAGACGCCTCGCTTCGGCAACGACGACGACGCGGCCGACGGCCTCGCGCGGCGCGTCCTCGACTCGCTCCTAAGCACGATAGAAGGCCGCCGCTCGCCCCGGGGCGGCGACTACCGCGTCAACCTCCTGTCGACGACCTGCCACGTCTACTTCGGCCTGCGCACCGGGGCCACGCCCGACGGTCGCCGCGCTACCCTACCCATATCAGACGGGACCTCGCCCTGCCATGGCGCCGACCGCAAGGGTCCCACGGCGGTGATGCGCTCCCTGGCCAAGCTCGACCACGCGCGCACCGGCGGCACGCTCCTCAACCAGCGCTTCCTTCCCGGCGCCCTCGCCGGGGACAAGGGCCTGGATCTCCTGTCCGCCCTCGTCCGGGGCTACTTCGGGCTCGGGGGCCACCACGCGCAGTTCAACGTCGTCGACACCGAGACCCTGCGAGCCGCCCAGGCCAAGCCCGAGGATTACCGCAACCTCCTCGTCCGCGTGGCCGGCTACTCCGACTACTTCGTCAACCTGGACCGCAACCACCAGGAGGAGATCATCTCCCGCACCGCGCAAGGGGGAGCATAAGGGGGTTCATCCCGATCCCGTTCTCTCGGAGGCCCTGGAGCTTATGGCCGACTTCAACGCTACCAAGGATAGGCGCCGCTACTACGATATGCGGCGTAACTATACCCATCTCGTGGCTACCTGCAAGGAGACCGGTTACCGCCAGGGCCGAGCCGAAGGACTCGAGGCCGGCCGAGAGGAAGGCCGCCAAGAGGCGATACATGGAGCCGCTAGGATACTTCTCCGCGAGGTAGTCTCCCCGGAGTTCGTCGCCAAGGCGTTCGACATAAGCCTTGACGCGGTCGTAGCGATGGGAAACGAGGAGTAG
>CAZNNA010000048.1:0-14974 GCA_964573825.1 uncultured Treponemataceae bacterium | reverse complement strand
AAGATGGAGACGGCCGTGGCCTTGACGCGCTGCCCGAGCGCGCTGGCCTCGATGATGGCCTTGATGTCGGATAGGGTGCGGTGGCCGTCGCCTCGACCGTGATCGTGGCCGTGCGCGCGGTCGTTCGCGTGATCATGGTCATGATCATGATCATGATCATGGTCATGCGGGTGGTCATGGTCATGCGGGTGGTCGTGCGTATGGCGATGACCGTGCCCGGGGGCCTCGCCGTCGAGGACCACGTCCGCGCGGAGTCCGTGTATGCCGTGTTTCTCCCCGGGGCCCAGCCTGAGTTCCCAGCCCGCGAGGCCGAGCTTAGCGAGCTCGGCGCGCAGGTGCTCCTCCGGTACGCCGAGGCCCACGAGCGCCGACAGGTTCATGTCGCCCGATATGCCGGCGAAGCAGTCGTAGTAGAGTATCGTTTCCTTCATGGCTCGATCCCTTTCGTATCGATGGCCCGGTTGAGGCTACCCATGGCGTAGCCCTCGAGCTCGAGGCAGACGTACAGGAAGCCCAGGGCCTTGAGCCGTCGCGAGACCTCGTCGAGCAGGGCCTCGTCGAAGAGTCGCCTGCGCTCGTCGCGAGCCGTCTCGATGCGGGCGGCGGCTCCCAGCGCGCGTACGCGGAACTGCCTGAACCCGAGTCCTTCGAGGTAGTCCTCGGCGGCCTCTATGCGGGCCAGGATACCGGGCTCCAGGCGTTCCCCGTAGGGCACGCGGGAGGCGAGGCAGGCCGAGGCCGGCTTGTCCCAGCTAGCCAGTCCCCGCCGCCTGGACAGCTCGCGTATCTCGGCCTTGGAAAGGCCGGCCTCGCGGAGCGGCGACAGCACGCCGAGTTCCCGGACGGCCCGGGCGCCGGGCCGGTAGTCTCCGTCGTCGTCGGCGTTCGAGCCCTCGGCGACCCGCTTAAGGCCCCGCCGGGCGGCCTCGGCTAGGATGGCCTCGAGCTTGGCCCGCTTGCAGCCGTAGCAGCGATCGGGGCCGTTGGCCAGGGCCGCCTCCGGTATGGAGTCCTCAAGGACGACGAGCCGTAGGCCTATGCCGGCCGCCAGCTCGCGCGCCCGGGCCAGCTCCCGCCGAGGCAGGAGCGGCGAGTCGGAGCAGACGGCCAGGGCCCGATCGCCGAGGGCCCGGTAGGCGGCGTCGCAGAGGTAGCTCGAATCGACGCCGCCCGAGAAGGCCACGGCGACCGAGCCGAGGCCCGAGAGCCGCGAGAGGAGCGCCTCTTCCTTTGCCGTAAGCGATGAATCGTCGAGGCTTCCCTCGTTCGCGGCGCCCGCGCTCGACGGCCCCATCAGCGGGCGGCGTCCAGCTTGGCGACCCTGGCCGCGTGCCTGCCGCCTTCGTAGGCCGCCGCCATGTAGGCCCTGACCATGTCGATGACGGGGACGGGGTAGGAGACGCGGCCGCCGAAGGACAGGAAATTGGCGTCGTTATGGCGCCGGCACATCTCGGCGGTGTAGAGGTCGAAGACCTGGGCGCAGCGAATACCGGGTACCTTGTTGGCCGCTATGCCTATGCCTATGCCCGAGCCGCAGCAGAGGATGCCGAAGTCGAAGCCTCCGGCCAGGTAGCGCTCGGCGGCCAGCCTGGCGATATCGGGATAGTCGACCGAGTCGGCCGTATCGACGCCGAGGTTCACTACCTCGTGCCCCTCGGCCTCGAGTTCCCTCGTCAGCTCGCGCTTAAGGTCTACGGCCCCATGATCGTTGGCTATCACAATCCTCATACCACCTCCAGGTCTCATGGCTATTGTAGCATGGGGCCGGGCCCGGCGACCACGCCCGGGCGGCGCGGCCTTCCTCGGGACCCCCTCATGCCGATACCGCATTCGTCCGATAGTGTAAGGGAGAAAACCGTCCTAGTCCCTGAGAGGAGCGAGCGCGATGCGCCTACGATCCATGAAGATAGCCTTGTTCGCCGCCCTCGTGGCGAGCCTTGCCTCGACGACCTCCGCCTTGGCCCAATCCTCCGGCCAGAGCGCCTACGATATCTTCGGCCTGGCGCCGGAGGGCCCTCCCGAGTCGCCGGCCACGCAGCCGGCCGCGCCGGAGCCCTTGCTCGTCGATCAGTCCGTCGATCAGCCCCAGGCCCCCGTCGATCAACCCGCCGAGGAGACCCAACCCGCCCTCGATCAGACAGTCGAGGAGGCGCAGCCACCTGCCGATCAGTCGAGCGACGGGTCCCAGCCCCCGGCCGAGCAGCCCGTAGCAGAGCAGCCCGTAGTCGAGCAGCCCGCCGCCGAGGCGCCGGAGTCCCTGCCGGACGAGGACGAGGTCGCCTTGCTCGCCGAGATAGAGCGCCTCGTCGCCGAGCGGGACGAGCTGTACGCGGCCATCCTGCTGCTAGAGGAAGAGAACCGGGAGCTCCGGTCCCGAGATAGCGACGCGAAGGCCCAGGCTACGCGCGTCCTGTCGCTCGAGTCCCGCATCGCGGAGCTCGAGGAACTCGTACGCCAGAAGGACGAGGCTCTCGCGCTCGCCGACGCACGGCTCGTCGAGATTGAGGCCCTGCTGGCCGAGGAGGGCGCGGCGCGAGCCGACGCCGAGGAGCGACTAGCCCAGGCTCGCCCGACCGCCTCCGGCGCTGACGATGCGGCCTTGGCGAGCCTCCTCAAGGCCAGGGATGACGAACTGGCCGCCAAGGACGCGAGCCTTGCCGCCAAGGACGCCGACCTAGCGACCCTCGCCGGCGAGCTGAGCGCCCGCGATGAGCGTATCGCGGCGATAGAGGCCAGGCTCGCCGCCGCGGAGGCGGGGCTGGCCAAGGCGCAGGCTGACCTGGCCGCGGCCCAGGCGAGGCCCCCCGCGGCCCCTTCCATCGGAGCCCCGGCCGGCTCTTCCATCGACTCGGCCGCGGAGGCCTTGGCAGTCGCCGAGCGTCGCGTAGCCGCCATAGCCGCCGAGCGCGACGCCGCCATCGCGGCGAGGGACGCCGCCGAGGCCGCGCGCATGCTCGCTGAAACCTCGCGCCGGCTCGCCGAGGAGGCCCTGGCGGCGGCCAAGGCTTCCGGCGCCGTCGTCGCCGTATCGCCCGCGACCGGCTCGCCTAAGCCTGCGGCCCCGGCTAGCGCCGCGCCGGCCAAGGCCGGTTACCTGGACGGTTGGCGCCTCGATACGGCGCGCTTCTCGCGACCGGTCAGGCAGGGCTTCGAGTCCGCCTTGCCGAGGATTGGTTCCTGGCGAATAAGCGGGGCTAGCGCCGCCCAGACCGACGCTGCCCAGTACTTCTCCCGGCTGGAGATGCCCGTGGCCCAGGGCAAGGCTCCGCTCCTCTACCGCTTCAAGGCCCGCAGCGCGGGCAAGGGCTGGGTAGGCCTGGGTCTCCACTTCTACGTGGAGGACGTCAAGAAGAAGCGCGGCTACGGCGAGGGCAAGAGCCTCCTCGTATGGTTCACTCGCGACCGCGAGACCAGGGGCGACGACGCCACCTACCTGCAGCTCTACCGCTCGGACAACGACGTCGTCATGGAGCGCATGCTCGACGCCGAGCTGGCCGACGGGCTCGGCGCCTGGCGCCTCGTCGAGATAGTCTACGACCCGGCCGCCGAGTACGTGGCCGTGGCCGTGGACGGCACGCTCCGCGTGGTCTACAAGACCTTCTTCGGGCGGGACGCGGGAGCCACGGTAGCCCTCCGGACCCTCGGGGGCGGCTGCGCCTTCTCCGACTTCGCCGTGCTGGCGGAGTAGGGCGGCGTAGCGGCGATGGCGCGGTAAGGCTAGCTCGATAAGGACGGCTTGGTTAGGATGATGCACCCTTTTTACTTCAGGCGCGCGGCGTCAGCGCTAGCGCCCCTGCTGGCGGCCGTCCTAGCCTTGGGCGCCGCGCCCGCCGCCGCCCTGCCCGTGCAATCCCCGCTGGTGGCGGAGATAGGGGCGGCCGCCGTGGAGCATAGCGCCGAACTGGAACCGGCAGCCTTCTCCGAGCTCTGGGCCTACCTCATGGTGGGGGAGGAGGCCTTCCTCGAGCCGGCGCGAGAGCTGCTCTCCGACGTCTGCTACTTCTCCGCGGAGATCAACGCCTACGGCGAACTCATTAAGATTCCCGATGTAAGGAAGCTGTCATCGTTCGCCGGGCGCAAGCATCTCGTCGTGGCCGAGATAGGCAACTTCACCTTGACCCATCTCTGCCTGGATCCGGCGTATCCCATACGGGCCAGGCTCGTGGCCTCCATAGCAGCCGCCGCCAAGCCCTACGACGGCGTGCAGGTGGACTTCGAGGCAATACCGGAACGTAACCGGGACGATTTCGTGGACTTCCTTAAGCTGCTCAAGAAGGCCATAGGCCCCAAGCTGCTCAGCGTGGCCCTGCCGGCCCGGCTATCCGCCGCCGGCGACACCCTCGGCTACGCGCGCATAGCTGCGGTCGTCGACCGCGTCGTCATCATGGCCTACGACGAGCACTGGAGCACGAGCGCGCCCGGGCCCGTGGCCTCCCTGGATTGGTGCGCCAGGGTGGCATCCTACGCCTCCAGCCGAATCCCCGCCGAGCGCCTGGTGATGGGCCTGCCCTTCTACGGGCGGGCCTGGGGCGACAAGCGGCCGAACCGGGCCTACAAGCACTCCGGCATAGGCGAGCTAGCCGCCAGCAAGGGAGTCAACCTCGTCGGCCGAGAGAACGGCATACCCTGGTTCCGCTACGAGGAGACCGTAGTCGTCGACGTCTACTACGACGACGCGCTGTCCCTGCGCAGGCGCCTGGGGCTCTACGAGACGGCCGGCGTCGGCGCGGTGGCCTTCTGGCGCCTCGGCCAGGAGGACCCCGACGTCTGGGCCAGGATGCGTCGGAATTAGCCCGTTAATTATTGAAACTATCTCCAAATGATCTATAGTCTAGGGTGCGCGGAAGCCTACCGGGCGGCCCGTCCCTAGTCATGGCCTAGTGCTTTTTAGTCATTGATCGCAGGGATGCCTCCGCCTATGCTTTACCTGGGTACTTCCCGCCCGGAGGATCGTATGCGCTGCACCACTCGCCTCGGCCGCCTCGTCGTCGCCGCCTTCCTCTGCCTCGCCGCCCTATCGCAATCCTGCGAGTCTCCTCTGGCGATCCTCGGCCCCGGCCTCGTGCGCGTGGAGCTCGGTTCCGCCTCGGGCCGGGCCGTGCCCTCCGTAGTAAGCGCCGTCGAGCTGACCGTCAAGGCCGACGACATGGACAGCCTCGCGGTCGCCCTGGCCGCTCCCTCCTACGCCGCCTCCGTCGAGGTTCCCGCCGGCAAGGCGAGGATCTTCTCCGTCGTCGCCAGGGACGCCACCGGCGTCGCGCGCTACGCCGGCGACGCGTCGCTCGACGTCAAGGGCGGCAAGTCCATCGACCTATCCATAAGCCTCGCGGCGGTCTATCGCCTGACCTACGACGGCAACGGGGCCGCCTCCGGTACCGCTCCCGTCGACCCGGCCTACTACCGCGCGGGCGCGACCGCGACCGTGCTCGGCAATACCGGGACGCTCGCCCTGCCGGGGCGCATCCTCGAGGGCTGGACCGAGAACGCCGCCGGCAGCGGCGCCGTGCATAAGCCCGGCGATCCCTTGACCATGCCGGCCTCGGACCTGACCCTCTACGCCAAGTGGGTCTATCCGACCTACGCCATCACCTACCACCTGAACGGCGGCAGCGCCCATTCCAATCCCGCGACCTATACCGAGGCCTCGCTGCCCCTGACCCTGACCCCGGCGACCTGGGGCGCCAACGCCTTCGAGGGATGGTACTCCGACCCCGGGCTCGCGACCTACGTCGCCTCTATCCCCGCCGGTACGACGGGGGACATCGATCTCTACGCAGGCTGGATTCTGCCTACCATATCGTTCGATCCCAACGGCGGTACGGGCTCCATGGCGCCGCAACAGGCCCCGGCCGGCGATAGCCTGACGCTCGCCTCCGTAGCCTTCTCCAGGCCTGGTTACGCCCCCTCGGGCTGGAACACCGCCTCGAACGGCTCGGGAACCGCCTACGGCCTCGGCGCGACCATAACCATGCCCGCCTCCGATACGATGCTCTACGCGCAGTGGAGCGCTAATTCCTATACCGTGACCTTCGACGCCCAGGGAGGCAGCCCTACGGGCACCACGAGGAGCGTGGGCTTCGGGAGCGCCTACGGTACGCCGCCCGGGGCGGCCAGGACCGGCTATACCCTGGAGCGCTGGAATACCGCCTCGAACGGCTCGGGTACGGACGTGAGCGGAGGCACCGTCCTATCGATTCCATCGGACCATACTATCTACGCTATCTGGACGCCGAATGATTACATGGTTCACTTCGACATCAACGGCGGGGACGGCGGCTCGATGGCGGACCAGTCTATCACCTTCGGGACTAGCCAGTCCCTCAGCGCGAACGCCTTCTCGAGGACTGGACACGCGTTCGCCGGATGGAACACGCTGGCCAACGGCTCGGGTACTCCCTACGCGAACGGAGCCTCCTTCACGATGAGCGTGGCGGGCCAGACCCTGTACGCGCAGTGGAACGCGAACTCCTATACCGTTACCTTCGACGCCCAGGGCGGCACGGGGCCGACCCCGCCGAGCCAGAGCGCAACCTTCGGCCAGCCCTACGGCACGCTCGCTACCACCACCAAGGCCGGCTACGCGTTCTCCGGCTGGTGGACGGGCATCGGCGGCACCGGATCCCAGGCCCTGCCGGGAACGACCATGGCGATTCCCGGGCCCCAGACGCTCTACGCCCATTGGCTCCCCGGCTTCTCGGGCGGCGACGGGAGCGTAGGCACGCCCTTCGAGATCACTACCGTCGAGCACCTGAAGAACGTCAACTACTTCCGGTCATCGCATTTCGCGCTCAAGGCCGACCTCGACCTGGCCGCCGAGACGAACTGGACTCCCCTCGGCGACGCGACGACTAATTTCACCGGTTCCTTCTCCGGCGAGAACCATACGCTGAGCAACCTGACCATCAATAATATGTTCGATGACGATCGGGGCCTCTTCGGCGTCGCGACCGATGCCGTGATCAAGGACCTTAACCTGGTCGGGGTGAATTTCATAAAGACGTATAACGATGCGGGGGCCCTCGTCGGCCAGGCGGCCGGAACCACCCAGATAACGAACTGCTCGGCGACCGGGACTATCGAGGCCTACCAGGTCACGGGCGGGCTCGTAGGCCGGGCCCTCACGGGAGGGACCGTATCCATCACCAAGTGCTGGACTAACGTCACCATCGTCTCAAGGTCGTACGGCGCGATAGGCGGCCTCGTCGGGCGCATGGAGAGCGGAACCATCGATCGCTGCTACGCGCTCGGGTCTATAGGCCTACCTGTTCACTCAGGCGGTTCGGAGTGGAACTATATCGGCGGGCTCGTCGGCTGGCTCGACGCCGCCTCCATAGCCAACAGCTATGCCAGGGGTTCGGTGAAGGGTTCGATTCGGGTCGGCGGCCTCGTCGGTTATGCCTTGAACGGCGCGAGCAAGAGCATCGTCAACTGCTACTCGACGGGAGCGGTGACGGGGACATCAGACTACGGAGGCTTGATAGGCGAGCAGGCCGGCTATACGCTCACCTCGTTGCTCTACGACCAGGCGACGAGCGGGATGAGCGATGCCGGCAAGGGCACGCCCACGTCGACCGCTAGCCTACAGAACGCGTCGACCGTCGGCACCGTGTATTCAGGCTGGGACTTCGCGACCATCTGGCAGATAGTCGACGGGCAGTACCCGACGCTACGATAGGACGGCATGATGAAGAAACGTGTTTTGATGCTGGTAGCGGCCGGCTTGCTCGCCGGGAGCCTCTACGCCGAGGTGACGGTCAAGTCGGTCAAGGGCACGGCGGGCGTTCTCGAGGGCAAGCGGCTCGCGCCGCTATCGGTCGGCATGAGCCTCAAGGACGACGCCACGGTGGTCACGGGCGCGGCCTCCGAGGTCACGCTGGAGATCAATAACGGGCTCGTGACCTTCAAGGCCCTGACGACGGCGCGGATAGGCGGCGTCAAGCGGACCGAGACCGAGTCCAAGGCCGCCGTGGCGCTCAAGACCGGCACCGTGGTGTCCGAGGTCAAGCAGATCAAGGGCCTCAAGACGAGCTTCACGGTGACGACGCCCGTCGGCACCTCGAGCGTCCGCGGTACGGTGCATACGGTCAGCTACGGCCCGGAGCGGGGCATGGCCGTGTCGGTCGCCTCCGGCGTGGTCGAGGTCAGCTCCGCCCGCGGCGGCTCGCGTCCCGTGGCGGCGGGAGCTGCCTACGCCCAGCCCGCCGGCGCCGCTCCCCCGAGGGTGGAGACGCAGGCGGCCCAGGCCGCGGCGGAGGCCGCCAAGCCGAGCGCTACGACGGCCTTCGCGCCGCCCGAGGAGGCTGCCCAGGCGACGTCGAACGGCGACAGCGAACCCTCGGCCCTCGCGGGCCTCGAGTCCCTCCTACCGACCGGGAGCGACACGGGTACGGTTAACGTGAGCGTGGTCTTTCCCTAGGCGCCGCGGCGCATATACTAAAGTCGGAGCATCAATTGAGAAGAATCATGCTGGCCATGGCCCTGGCCGCGCTCGCGGGCGTAGCCCGGGCCCAGGAACTCGAGTATATTGTCGCGCTGGGCGACCGCCCCGCCTGCGCGGTGAGCGACCTCGCATCCATGGCGCCCGCCCTGGTCGCGGCCTTCCCGGAGGACGAGGGCCTGGCCGAGCGGCTGGCCGCCGCCCTGGCCGGTTACGAGCCCGGCTTGCCCCTGACCAAGCGACGGGCCGGTTACGTCGCGGCGAGGGCCCTGCGGGTTCGCTCGTCTATCCTCTTCGCGGCATTTCCTATTGAGCGCTACGCCTTCAGGGCCCTCGTCCTGGACGGCGTCTTCGGCCCCGCTAGCTCTGGCGGCGACGTGATGAGCGGCGTGGAGCTCCTGGGCTTCCTGTCGCGGCTCGCCGAGGTCTACGGGAGGCCGGAATGAGCCGCCGCCGTACGCGAGGCGCCCGGCCCGGGGCAGCTGCCGCCGTCGCCGCGGTTATCCTGTGCGCCGCCTTACTCTGCGCCATCCCGGCGGCGGCCCAGGGAACGGGCTCGGAGCCGCTCCCCTCAGACGTCTTTCCCGACGACGGCTTCCTGTCTCCCCCGCCCGCCAAGGCTCCCTGGCGCCTCGACTGGGGCGTCACCCTGTCTCCGGCCGCGGTCTACGCGGGCGGCGGGACGGCACCGGCGCCCTACCTGGCCGCCGGAGCCTCGGGCGCGGCCTGGCTCAGGCTATCGCTACCGGGCGACTGGCTAATCTACGCCAGGGCGCGAGACGCCCTGCTCCTTGGGCTCCTGCCCGAGGCCGCCGCCCCCGTCAACCACTGGGAACTCAACGCCGCCTACCTGCAGCTCAACCTGGCGCGGGCCGGCCTCTCCCTGACCCTCGGGCGCAAGCCCTTCGCGCTCGGCTCGGGCCTCGTCCTCTCAGGCTACGGGGACGGGCTCGACGCCCAGCTCGCCGCGGGGCCGGTGCTGGCTAGGGCCTTCGGCCTCTACTCGGGCCTCCTGTCGCCGGCCTTCTCGCCCTATGCCCTCGGGGCCTGGGACGAGGCTAACGGGGCCCGCAGATACCTTGCCGGCTGGCAGCTCGGGCTGGCGATCCGGGGCCACGAGCTGTCCCTCCTCGGCCTGTACCAGGGCGACTTCGGCCTCGAGGTCGCCGAGGCCTACACGAGCTGGTACACGGGTCTCCAGGCCAGGGGCCTAGCCCTGGGCGGCGAGTACCTGGTCGAATGGTACCTCGAGGACGGCTACGCTCCCGGCGGGGCGGCCATAGACGCCTTCGGCGGCGTATGCCGCTTCCGCGCGGTGCTGCCGGCTCCTACCTCGCCGACGATAAGCTTACAGTACGCCCTGGCCTCAGGCGATCCCGACCGGACGAGCGGCTCGGGATCATCGGGTAATGCCGCCGGGACGGACGCCGCCTTCCAGGCCTTCGGCCGGCTGAGCCTGGGCGGCGCCCTGGCCCCCGAGTTCTCCAATCTGCACGCGGCCTCCGTAGAGGCCTCGTTCAACCCCCTGGAGCCTAGCTCCCTCCCGGTCAGGAACGCCTCCCTGGGGCTGCGCTACCTCTACTACGCCAAGTACGCCCCGACGGGAGCCTCCGGTGCCGCCGGCGCCGTCGAGGCCCAGGCCGACGTCGGGCACGGCCTCGACTTGATCCTTCGCTGGTCGCCCTTCAACGACCTGTCGCTATCGGTCGACGCGGGGCTCTTCCTGCCCGGCGCCGCCTTCCCCGCGGGGACCCCCATGGGCTACGCCGTCTCGGGCGGCGTCTCCCTGGCCTTCTAGGGCTGCCGTGAAGGCCCCGGCCGCCCGTATCGTCAGGCTCCTCCGCGGCCCCCGGGGAGCCGCCCTGGCCGCCCTGGCCCTGGCCGGCCTCGTCATGCTCTTCGCGGCCACCGAGGCCCACGACAGGCTCGAGCTGGTCCTCTACGACCTCCGTTTCCAGCTCAGGCCCAAGGCCGAGCCCCTTCCGGAGCTCGTCCTCCTCAACGTCGACGACGCGAGCGTCTCGGCCGTCGGGGTCTACCCCTGGCCTCGCTACTACTACGCCTACGCCCTGCGACGCCTCGCCGAGGCGGGGCTCGCGAGCCTGGTCTTCGACTTCCAGTTCATGGACTCCTCCCCGCCCTTCCTCCAGCTCGACAACTTCCAGGCGGCCTACGAGACCGTGGCCTCGGGCGGCGCCCTTGGCGCCGACGAGCTCCTGTCGGTGATGATCGATAACGACGGCGACCTCGCGGCCGCCTCGGCGGAGTTCGGCGGCACGGTGATGCCCTTCTCCTTCGCCAAGGTCGAGAGCAAGCAGGAGCTGTCGCCGGAGTCCGAGGCGCTCCGGGACGCCGCGATAGCGCGCTTCACCGGGCTGGCCTCGCTACCGGTCCCGGCGGGCGACGAGATCCGCTTCGCGGCCCTGGCGGAGGCCGACCGCGTCGCCATCAACTACCCAATCCCGGAGCTCATGATGGCGTCCGGCGCCTTCGGCTTCGTAGACAACGACGCCGACCTCGACGGCTCCCACCGTCGGGTGCGCCTGGCCCGGGTCTTCGACGGGCGGATATACTTCCACCTCGGCCTCGTGGCCTTCCTGCGCATGTGCGGCTCGGGCCTCGACGACCTGAGCGTGGAGCCGGGACGGGCCATAGTCATACGCGACGCGCTCCACCCGGCCTCCGGCGTCGTCAGGGACATAGAGATACCGGTCGACGAGAGCTGCGCCGTCTTCTTCGACTGGATAGGCGATTTCGAGAGAACCGCCCGTTACGTGCCGGCCCACGCCCTCTTCGAGTACCCCCTGTACGCCGATCAGTTCGAGCTCCAGCTCATGCTCAAGGACATGGCCTCGGGCGACGGCTCCCGCGTAGCCCTGGCCGACGAGCTCGACGCGCTCAGGGCCGCCATCGAGGCCGAGCCCGACCGGGCGGCCCGCTACGGGCTCCTACGCGCCTGGCGTATGAAATTCGTCGAGTACGAGCGCCTCATAGGCCGCTACCTGGACGAGGCGGCGAACGAGCTCGCCGCCCTCGAGGCCGCGCGCGCGGCCGGGCGAGAGGTCGACGAGGAGGCCCTGGCCTCCCTCCGTGACTTCTCCGTGGCGATACGGACCACCATGGCGGTCAAGGGGCTCTACGGCTCGGTGGCCGTGATGGGCCTGACCGCGACCGGTACCCAGGACGAGGGCGTGACGCCGTTATCTAATAATTACTGGATGGTCGGCTCCTATCCGACGCTCGTCAATACCCTGGCCCGGGGGCGCTTCATACGCGAGGTCCCCGACTGGATCGAGCGGGCGGCCGTCGTCGTACTGGCCCTGGGCCTGGCCCTGGCCATACAGGCGGGGTCCGCGCGGGCTTCCTACCTGGCCGTGGCCCTCGCCCTGGCTATCGTCAACGCGGGCGTCGTGGCGGCCTTCGGCTACGCCGACCTCTGGATAGACCAGGTCAGCCTGAACCTGGCCATGCTCCTGCCGTCCGTCGTCGTCATCATCGCCAAGTTCGCCGGAGAGGAGGCTAACCGGCGCTTCATCCAGGGCGCCTTCTCCAAGTACCTGTCGCAGGACGTGATAGACCGCATCATAGCCGACCCGGGCGCCCTGCGCCTGGGCGGCGAGAGCTGCGATATCACTACCTTCTTCTCGGACATAGCCGGCTTCTCGTCCATATCGGAGCGCCTCAGCGCCGAGGGGCTCGTGCACCTCCTCAACGAGTACCTGTCGGAGATGAGCGACATCATCATGGATAGCCGCGGTACCGTGGACAAGTACGAGGGCGACGCCATCATGGCCTTCTGGGGCGCGCCCCTGGCCTTCCCCGACCACGCCGCGGCTGCCTGCAGGGCGGCGCTCCGCATGCAGCGTAGGCTGGCCGAGCTGCGAGCGGCCTGGAAGGAGCAGGGCAGGGACGAGCTGCGCGTGCGCATGGGACTCAACACCGGGCCTGCCGTCGCGGGCAACATGGGCTCGCGGACCAGGATGAACTATACGGTCATGGGCGACTCGGTCAACCTGGCCTCCCGCCTCGAGGGCGCGAACAAGCAGTACGGCACCTACCTGATGGTCAGCGACCGGACCAGGAAGGCGGCGGGCGAGGGCTTCCGCTTCCGCGAGCTCGACACGGTGCGCGTCGTCGGCAAGAGCGAGCCCATAACGGTCTACGAGCTCCTGGGAGAGGAGGGCCAGGCCCTCGCCTCGAGCGGGGCCTCGATCGGCGAAGGCTTCCTCGCATTGCTCGACCGCTACGAGCGGGGCCTGGGGCTCTATAAGGAGCGCCGCTGGGGAGAGGCCCGGGACGCCTTCGCCGCCGCCCTGAAGGCGGACTCGGCAGACGGCCCGAGCCGCGTCTACTACGGGCGATGCAAGGCCTGGGCCGCCTCTCCGCCGCCAGCAGCCTGGGACGGCGTGACCAGCCTGAGCTCCAAGTAAGCCCGGCGGCTAGGCCTCGAAGGCCGTCACCCCGTCGCCCCGCACGATGAGGGCCTGGCCGTTCCCGAGCGGCCGTAGGTCGAGGCGCTCGCGGTACTCGCCGGCGATGGCCTCGCAGGCCTTCTTGAACGGCGCGTTGCCGAAGTGAGGAAGGGGATAGAAATCTACTATCCCAAGCCCCGAATAATCGGTGAGCGACGGGGCCTTGGCCGGGGAGTCCATTCGCCTTACGTAGCCGATGTCCCTTGCCAGCACGATGGAGCCCGCCGAGGATCCGACGTACGGCTTCCCGGCGGCGATAGCCTCCGCGATGAGTCCGTCGGCTCCCGAGCGCCTGAGCTCCTGGAGCAGGTAGAACGTATTGCCCCCGGCGACGAAGACGATATCGCTCCTCGCTATCGTATCCTCGATGGCCGATCTAACGGCCGAGGCTACGTCCAGCGTCAGTACCTCGAGCCCGAGGCGCTCCAGCGCCTTCCTATCCGAATCGACGAAGAACCTGAGGCTCTCCGGGTTGGCCGCCGTCGGGATGAACGCGACTCGCCGGCCCGACGGCTCGCCTCCCAGGAAACCCGCGAGACCCTTCGAGACCTTGGCGAAGTACGATGCTATGAACAGGTTCCTCATGCATATGCTCCTCGAGCGCCCGTTGCGCGTTGGCTATGTCCATAGCATAGCGCTTTTCCCCTGACAAGAAGCGTCAGCGGCATCGTCCGCCGGGGCAAACCCAAAGGTAACTTTTGTCGATATGAACCGCAAGCGCCGCTGCGCCTCGGCGCGTGTATCCCTCCGGGGGCTGCCGGCTCCCCGGAGGAGGCTCCATGCGTGGAATTGTCAAGGACCTACCCAATGCCATGCTCCTCGTGGCCCTGGCCGCGTCCTGCCTGCCGGAGGCCGCTGCTCCGCCCTTCGCGGCGGGCGACCTTCGGCCCCCGGCCGTCGTCTCCTGGGGGCCTACGGGCGAGCGTGAGATCGTCGTAGCCTTCGACGAGCCGATCGTCGAGGTCCTGCCCGGCTTCGCCTCGTCGCCGGGCTCCGGGGTGGAATCGGCGCGGGCTGGCGGGGACGGCAGGAGCGTCGTCGTATCGCTCTCGGAGGCCCAGGCGCCGGGGGCCCGGTACGCCGTCTCCGGTACCGTGGCGGACGCCGCGGGCAACCTCTCCTCCTTCGTGCTGCCCTACTGGGGGCATAACGCGGAGCCGCCCGCGCTCCTCATCAACGAGCTCCTGACCGAGGGCAGCTCGACGAGGCCTGACGCGGTCGAGTTCTACGCGCTCGCCGGCGGCCAGTGCGCCGGGCTCGCCTTCTTCGTCGGCGTCCCGTCGGACTACCAGCTTCGCTACGTCTTCCCGCCGCTACGCGTCGAGGCGGGGGACTACGTCGTCCTGCACCTCAAGCCCCAGGGCATCGCGGCCGAGCTCGACGAGACCGTCGACAGGGCGGCCTCCGGCGGGGCCGACGCCTCCTCCGGGGCCTGGGACCTCTGGTACCGCGGAGGGGACGGCGCCTTGCCCGGCAAGAACGGGGCCCTGTCGCTCTGCGCCTCGCCCCTGGGCTCCTTCCTGGACGCGGTGGCCTATAGCGAGCGGACGGTCGATTCCGACGTCAAGTACGGCGGCTTCGGCTCGGCGGCGCTACGCGATCGCGTGGCCGCCCTGGTAGCCGCGGGCGCCTGGCGTGCCTCCGACCCGCCCCGGCCGGAGGACTGCGCCCGCTCGGCAGGCGTCACGAGCACGCGTACCCTCTGCCGTTCCTCGAGCTCCGCCGACGCCGACTCTCTCGGTGATTGGCACGTCGTCCCGACCAAGGGCTCGAGCCTCGGCTCGGCCAATACGGACGAAGCCTACGTGCCGTGACGGAGGAGGCCCGCGGCTGGCGGCGGCCTTGCCCGCGGATAGGCCGGCCGTCGGGCTGGCCCTGTCGGCCGTTTCCTATGCCCTCTTCATTGACCGTCCCGAGGGCTCCCGGGTAAGATGCGTCATGGAGAAACACGATGCGCCCCCGAGGCGCGTGGCCCTGGTCGGCATGCCCGCCTCGGGCAAGTCCAGCGTCGGCGCGGTCCTCGCCAGGCTCCTTAGGCTTCCCTTCGTCGATCTCGACGAGGCCA
>CAZNNA010000047.1:14028-15151 GCA_964573825.1 uncultured Treponemataceae bacterium | reverse complement strand
GCCGGAGGAGGTCACCGACATGGAGCGCACGGTCAAGGCGGAGGTCATATCGTCGACCTCCGACGAGCCGGCCACGCGCCACGTGCAGGTCTCCGAGATGGTCCTCGATAAGGCTAAGCGCCTCGTCGAGCACGGCAAGGACGTGGTCATACTGCTCGACTCCATCACGCGCCTGGCGCGCGCCTATAACCAGACCGTACCGACGAGCGGCAAGATACTGTCGGGCGGCGTCGACTCCAACGCCCTGCACAAGCCCAAGCGCTTCTTCGGCGCGGCGCGCAACATAGAGGGCGGCGGCTCGCTGACCATCATCGCCACGGCCCTCGTGGATACCGGCTCGAGGATGGACGAGGTGATATTCGAGGAGTTCAAGGGTACGGGAAACATGGAGATCAACCTGGACAGGCGCATGTCCGACCGACGCCTCTTCCCGGCCATCAACGTCAAGAAGTCGAGCACGCGCAAGGAGGAGCTCCTCCTCCCCGGCGACGAGCTGCAGAAGATATGGATACTGCGCAAGGCCCTGAGCCCCATGGACGACCTCGAGGCTACGGAGCTCCTCATTGACAAGATGTCCAAAACTAAGAATAATGAGGCCTTCCTAAGATCCATGAATACGCCCATGGGCGATTCCTGACCGTTTTAGGTAGCCATTTTTAGCCGTCATGAAGGCCGGTATTCTGGCATACGTGACCGGCGCGCGAGGAGATCAGCATGAAGAGCGATATACACCCTAAGTACGAGCTCACGACGATCACGTGCGCGTGCGGTAATGTCATTGAGACCCGCTCGACGGTAAAGAATATCCAGGTGGAAATTTGCTCTGCCTGCCATCCCTTCTTTACCGGCAAGCAGAAGCTCGTTGACACCGCAGGACGCATCGACCGCTTCCGCAGGAAGTACGGTATCAAGGAATAAGCGCGGTGGCGCTATCCCGGCGACGATTCGCCGGGAGACGAGAAACCGGAGCCTCCGCTCCGGTTTTTTTTTCGTTCGAGGCCGTTCCGACGCTCGAGACCGCCCCGGTCCCTAAAGGCCGAGACGGCCTCTAGAGGCCGTCACCCCGCAGGGAGCGAATGAGCTCGCCCATGCGCGCGGCCGCCCTACCCCGGTGTGAGACGCG
>CAZNNA010000047.1:589-14018 GCA_964573825.1 uncultured Treponemataceae bacterium | reverse complement strand
TCTTCTCCTCGGTGGATAGCTCGGCGACGCTCTTACCGAGACCGGGTAGGTACACGATGGGGTCGTAGCCGAAGCCGCCCGCGCCCCGGCTCTCGGTAAGGAGGACGCCCTCGCAGGTCTCCTGCACGGCGAAGACGCGGTACGGCGATAGCGCTAGGGTCATGGCGCAGACGAAACGGCAATCTCGCGTCGCTACGCCTCGCATCTCGGATAGGAGCAGCTCGTTGCGCTCGGCCGCGCCGAGGGGCGTCACGCCATCCTTGGAGCCGTAGCGCGCCGACAGGACCCCGGGGCGGCCGCCGAGCGCGTCGACGCAGAGCCCGGAATCGTCGGCGAGCACGGGCGCTCGTACGAGCGCCCACAGGGCCAGGGCCTTGCCGGCCGAGTTTCCGAGGAAGGTCGGGTCGTCCTCCGGAAAATCGAAGTCTATGCCGGCGTCTGCCGGCCGCCTGAGCTCGACGCCGGGAAAGGCCGGTCGCAGCTCCGTGAGCTTATGAGCGTTCGTCGTCGCCACGTAGAGTATCATCGTTCCCCCTGCATGCTCGTTAGCCGTTCCAGGCATCCTCGGTCACCCGTGCCAACGTCCGGATCACCTTGACTATGCCGCAGTCTATCGTACCCTTGGGTACCCCGAGAAGGGCCGAGACGACGGCATTGGGTACGGAGAAGGACGAAGACTCGATGTGCCGCACGGCCCGCCTATAGAGCTCCCTGTCCCGCTCTATCTTGAGCCTGAGGGCTACCTTCGCCTGTCCGTCAGCCTCCCGCGCCAGGCGCCGTTCCCTGGCGCACATGCGCAGCCACGCGATCTCCCGCCCGCGTTGTCGAGCCCGCCTACGCTCGTAGCGGCGACGCCCGCAGCGGCGGGCCTCGGCGAGCAGGGACAGGAGCTCGCCCTCGTCGAGGCCCGCGGCCCTCGCGACCTCCGACGCTAGCCCGTCGTCGAGCACGTGGGCGCACTTGAGGCAGATGAAGAGCACGCGACGCCTGAAGGCCTTGGCTAGGAAGCTCGACTCTTCCTTGGGCGGGAAGCATGGCTCCAGGCTGAGCCCCTCCCTCGGGACCCGGTAGCGCTCGAAGGGCCTGTCCTCGGCTACGAGCTCGGCCTTGGCCTCGCTGATGAACGCCTCCTCGCGGTCGCGCCGGGCTACGCCCTGCCTGCGTAGCGATAGCGCCATGTAGCGGAAGGAGGCGATGGCGAACGCGCGGAAGCATCGGCCCGAGTCGTCGTAGCGCTCAGCCAGGCGTACGATACGATCCCAGTAACGGGCGAAGGCATCGCCGACGTCCTCCTCCGTGTTGAAGCCGTAGAGCCTCGGCCGCTTGTACGCGTCCAGGGCGATCGCCTCGACTATGGCCATGTCGGCCCCCGGCTCCCCTCGCTTCTTCCTGGCCGCCAGTTCCTCGAATAAGCGATCGATATCGTCGGAACCGATAGGCAACGATAAGCCTTGTATTCGATACGGCATACTGACGCGATGAGCATGAATCATGCCAAGAAGGGTAACGATCATGGACGCGAACCAAGGCAAGGCGCGTAACTTTGCTAGGGACAAAAAGAAAAGGCCCCCGATCGAGATGCGCGCACGCAACCGCTCGAGGGCCGGCGAGGAACAGGCCGTTACATGTGGTTACTTATCCGAAGACCGGCTTGAAGGCTGCTACGACCCGTTCCCTTATGGCGTCGACCTGTCCTGCTATGTGCAGGCCGGCGGCCAGCCTATGCCCGCCGCCGCCGAAGGAGGCGGCGATGGAGGCGACGTCGACGCTCTCGCGGGAGCGGAAGCCTACCGTACAGTCAGAGGGACTCTCCTGGCGGACCACGACCGCTACCTCCATGCCGGCCACGGTCAGGAGGAGCTGGTACAGCATGTCCGAATCCCTTCCGACGAGGCCGTAGCGCTCCTGGTCGGCGAGCCCCATGCTCGTCACGATGAGGCGGCCGTCGTAATGGGTCTCCGCCCGTGATAGGAGCTCGCCCATGAGCTTGCGCGAGGCGAAGGGCTTCCCGCCGTTCATCATGTCGAAGGCGCGCTTCGGAGAGGCGCCGGCCTCGGCGAGGCGCCCCGCGGCCGCGAACACCGGCCCGGAACGGCCATCGAGGTGGCGGAAGAAACCGGTATCGGTACAGAGGCCGAAGAGCAGGAGCTCGGCCTCCTCCGCGGTCGGGCGTTCGCCGGCCGCCTCGATGACATGCTGCACGAGGTAGGTGACGGCGGGGGCGGCGGGATCGACGAGGCGAACGGACGGTTCCTCGCCCGACTCTCCCTGGCCCGACGCGTGGTGATCTATGACGGCCAGGGGTAGGCCCCGGGGCAAGGCCTGGGCCACGGAGCCGATGCGGGACAGCGAGGAACAGTCGAGGACCACGACGGCGGCCTCGCCCGGGCCCGCCGGATCGATAGTCGATGAGAAGCTCGGTTCGTAGGCCGCTATCTCCGTCCTGGTGAAGGGACCGGCGGAGAGGAGGACGGCGCGCTTGCCCCGCCTGCGCAGGAAGGAAGCCAACGCGAGCTGGCTCCCGATGCAATCGCCGTCGGGCTCCTTATGGCCCACGACCAGATACGTAGGATACCGATCGAGGAACCCTAGGATTCCCGATTCCGCGACGAGACGAGTACAATCCATAAGCTTGCCATCCTGGTTTCTAGTAGCCGCGCGAGCCGCGCTCCCGGGGAGGAGCCGATCCTGGGCCCGGGCAGTATAGCCCGGGAAGGCCCCGGACAGCTAGCGCCTAGAACTCCAGCTTGACCGATTCGACCTTGAAGCGATCGCCTGGGTCGCCCTCTATCACGCCCCAGCTAGGATCCTTCATATCGGCGAGCACGTAGAGCTTGAGGTGGCTGAAGCTACCGTCGGATTTGTAGTAGACGACCATGTAGGGATACTGTGGACCTCGCCCCTTGAGCATGACGGCCTTGCCGCCCGGGACGAACCAGGAACTCGGTACGTAGGCCTCGGCGAAGGACGTCTCGCCCTTGCGGTACACGACCCGGTAGCCCTGGGCGTGAGCCAGCACGCGGGTTACGTCGACTCGGGCCGGATACATGTCGGACTGTCCGAGCCCCGCCTGGGCGCCCTCGGCCGGTTGGGCGCCTTGGGCCCCGAGGGCGCCCAGGGCGAGCGAGAGGCAAGCCGTAAGCAGTACCATTCTTCTCATGCGTTCCTCCATGACATCATCGCGGCGAGCGCGTCGCCTGAGCCGGCCGAGGGACGGGAATCCCGAGCCGGCACCCTAGAGTATAGGCCGCGTCCCGCCGATTCGCAACGTCCGGTTTGCGAGGGCCGGCCCCGATACTTGCGGGCAGCCGCGATCCCGGGCTACCATCGGGCCATGAGCGTATCATCGAGGGCCGCGTCGGCCCGGGCGGAGGCCGTCTACGACGTCATCGTTCCTCTGTGGCCGGACGCCGGTACCGAGCTGAGCTACGCCTCCTGCTTCGAGCTCCTCGTGGCGGTAATACTATCGGCCCAATGCACCGACGAGCAGGTCAACAAGGCCACCCCCGCGCTCTTCGCCGCCTATCCCGATCCGTCCTCGATGATGGAGGCGCCCCTACCCGCCGTCGAGGCCCTCGTCAGGTCGACGGGCTTCTATCGCACCAAGGCCGCCCACATAGTCGCCTCCGCGCGCCTCATCGTCGAGCACCACGGCGGCCGCGTCCCCGATACCATCGAGGAGCTCGTACTGCTGCCCGGCGTGGGGCGCAAGACGGCCAACCTCGTCGCGAGCCTCTGCTACGGCAGGCCCGGCATAGTGGTGGACACCCATGTCAAGCGAGCCGCCAGGCGCCTCGGCCTATGCCCGAGCGACGACCCGGACCGCGTCGAGCGTTCCATAGCCGCGGCCCTACCCGAGGACCGCTGGACAGCCTTCTCCTTCGCGCTCAACAGGCACGGCAAGTTCGTCTGTACGGCGCGCAAGCCCCGCTGCCCGGGCTGCCCGCTATCGCTACTCTGCCCCTCCGCGGCATCGCTCTCGGGCTAGCGCGCTCGCCGCGAGGCTAGCGCAAGCGCCGTTGCGCCTCGGCGCGTGGCGCCCGTATGGCTACCCTCGACCCCATCGGCCCCGTCGAGCCAGCGGACCCCGTCGGCTCGATGGCCCTGGAACGTTTCGGCGTTCCTTACCTCTACCCGTACCAACGGCTCGTCATCGCCAACGTGCTGGACGCGCTGTCCGGGCGCGAGCGGCTTGATCAGCTCGTCATACTACCGACCGGCGCGGGTAAGAGCCTCTGCTTCCAGCTCCCGGCGGCCTTCTGCCCGGGGCTGACGCTCGTCGTCTTCCCGCTCCTGGGGCTCATGGCGGACCAGGCTAGGCGCCTCGGGCCCTCGGGCCTCGGCGTGGCGACGCTCCGGGGCGGCCTCGAGCCCGAGGAGCGCTCGGCGGCCCTGCGCTCCCTGCGATCCGGAGCGGCGAAGATAGCCATAGCCAACCCGGAATCGCTCAGGTCGCCCGACGTGCGACGGCTCCTCGCCGAGGAGGAGGTCTCGCACTTCGTCATAGACGAGGCGCACTGCGCCGCCGAGTGGGGCGACAGCTTCAGGCCGGCCTACCTGGCGCTCGGCGAGGCCCTGGACGAGGCTGCCCCGCGCGTGGCGACGGCCTTTACCGCGACGGCCTCCCCGCCGGTCCTGGAGCGCGTCGCCCAGATCATCTTCCGGGATCGTCCCTTCGGGCTCGTCGCCGGCGCCCCTGACCGACCCAACATACGCTACGAGGTACGGCCCGCCCTCTCGATGCTGCGCGGGCTCAGGGAGGCGGCGGCGAGCTCGCGGAGGCCCACCATCGTCTTCGCCCCCTCGAGGGCGGGCGTCGAGCTCCTGGCCGAGGACCTGAGCGCGACCGTCCCCGGCCTCGATTGCCGCTTCTACCACGCGGGGCTCGACAAGGCGGAGAGAGCGGCCCTCGAGGCCTGGTTCCTCTCTTCCGGGGACGGAATCCTTTGCGCTACCTGCGCGTACGGGATGGGCATGGACAAGCCGGACGTTCGCACCGTCCTGCACTACGGCCCCCCGGCCTCGGTCGAGGCGTACCTCCAGGAATCAGGCCGCGCGGGCCGCGACGGCCAGCCGAGCGACGCCATCCTGATCGCCGCCCCGGAGCCGGCCGCATCGTCGGTCGACACGGGAACGGCCGGCCGCGCCGCGAGGGCAACGGGCGCCCTGGCCGAGGCGAGGGCGGCCGCGATGGAGCGCTACGCGATGGGCGGCTACGGCTGCCGCAGGGCCTACCTCATGCGAGCGCTCGGCTACCCGGGAGCGGACGAACTGGCCTGCTCGGGCTGCGACGCCTGCCGAGGCGAGGAGGAGAAGCGGCGGCCGGGCGCCGGGGAGATACTAGCCGCCGTGAGGGCTCACCCGAGGCGCATGGACGCGCGGGAGCTCGCGGCCTTCCTCTCCGGACTCCCGCGCTCGGCCGCCGGCCCCTACCGGGCAGCCCTTTCCGCGTGGAGGGACGACGAGGTAGAGGAGGCCGTCAGGGCGTCCGTCAGGGCCGGCCTGATCGAGGAGCGACGCCTGGCGCCCTGGAAGGGCCGGCTATCCCCGGCTCAATCGGGGAGGACGTCATCGGAATCGGTCTCGGCGTCAGGCGTAGCCTCGACGGCCGGCGGGCCGCTCTCCTTTGTCGCGCGCATGCGGGGCCCCGCGGACTGCCTCCTGGCCTCGCTCCGCCAAGGATCCGCGACGTAGCGGACGAAGAGCCATAGCGCCACGAAGGCGCCGAGCGTAGCCAGCACCTCCCAGCTCGCGATGACCTGGAAGGCGAGGGCCAGCCTGTCGAACAGCGAGAATTCCCCGGTCATGCCGCCCTCCCGGCCTACAGCTCGAGCGACGCTTCGTCGCAGGCGAAGCGCTCCGTGCCGTCGGCGTAGAGGGAGCGCCTGAGCGTCGATAGCGCGTCCTGCTCGGCGTTAACGAAGGCCACGCCGTAGTACTCGTTCTCCTTATCGTCGAAGTGCCTGGCTACCCTACCCTTCATGGCTACCGAGTCGTCGCCGCGGGAGATGACGAGGTCGAGGACGGCGCCGGGCTTCAGGCGCACCTTGAAGGCCGCCTTGGGCATGAGGAGGAGGCAGCCGCCTGCCGATAGGTCCACGACGCGCGGCTCGTAGGGATCGGGAGGCGTACTGTCGTCGAGCCTGAAGTA
Source organism: uncultured Treponemataceae bacterium (assembly GCA_964573825.1). Lineage (GTDB taxonomy): Bacteria > Spirochaetota > Spirochaetia > Treponematales > UBA12059 > SZUA-370. Next base: position 7,867 of record CAZNNA010000047.1, on the reverse strand, counting down.
GTTATTGGCCTTGAGGCTGTAGGCCAGGATGCGGGCGAACTCCCAGGCGAAGTCGACGGCCCTGAAGTCCAGGCAGGTCTTGCGATGCTCGTCGTTCATGATGTAGACGTAGCCGACGACGTACTGGTAGTACAGCACCGGGCAATAGAGCTCGCTGGCTATGCCGGCGGCGCTCTTCTCCGCCCGGCTACGCTCCAGGGCCGAGCCGTCGATGAAGATGGACGGACCCTCGAAGGCCTCGGCCATGGACTGCGTTATGACGCGCCCCTCGGGATAGGGATCGACGGGAGGCAGCGGGCTATGGGTGCTGGTGACGAGGAGCGTCCTGCCGATATCCGCTATGAGCCGTTCCTCGACGGTCTCCGGCTTACGCCCCTTGCTGAACATGACTATGCCCGAGCGGGAGAACATCTCGCCGGCCTTGGCCCGGAAGCTATCGAGGAGGGCGTTGATGGAGCCGACCTCGAAGCCGGCGCTCAGGGCCGGCATCTGGAGTTCCGAGTATTCCGACGACTCGGGACAGTCCATGCGTATGCGCTCGTTCTGAAGGTAGAACTCGAGCCTGAGATCCTGCGGCGGCGCCACGCGCACGGCCTTGCGCTGTGGCGCCTTGACGAGGTTCTCCGGCAGGCCCACCACCAGCTCGGCGCCCGAGACCCTCTTGACCTTGCAGGGGAAGGTAAGGCGCTGGCTCTGGTAGGACAGGAAGACGGAGACCGGGTCCCAGTTCTTGAAATGCTCAATGGCCTTCGGGACCGCGGTAAGGACGAGGGTCTCCTTATCGAAGGACTTGAGGGCGGCGTCGGCGCTCTTGCCGGCCCCGAATACCACGACGCGGCTCTGGGCCTTCTTGACCTGGGTAAGGATGAATTCCTTCTCTATGAACGTTACGAGCTTAGGCATCGGCGCTCCCCCCTGCGAGCCTCTCGCCCGGCGGCCCGGGCCCGGGCCTAGTATACCAGCAAATGCCCGCACCGTACATCGAGGCTTTCGAGCCTCTTTCATATTGAAAAATAAGGCCGCGCGGCATAGTATGGGCGTATCGAAATGAAACACAATAGCCCGCCCTATAGGCTCGAGGCGGGCGCTGGAGGTTTACATGGAACGATGGCGACGCATCGATGAGACGGCGGCCTGGCGAGCCCTCGCCGCCCGGCCCGCGGACGACCTACGGACGGCGCTTACCGCCCGGCGCCTGGCCGAGCGCGTCGTCGGGGCCGGCGGAGGGCTGTCGTTCTCCTACGCCGCCATGGACGCCGACGACGAGGCCCTTCGCCTCCTATCCGAGGCGGCCGCCGAGCTCGACCTCGTCGGGCAGTACCGGGCCCTGGCCTCGGGCGAGGTCATGAACCTGGGCGAGCGCCGCATGGTGCTCCACCACCTGGCCCGGGGTTGCCCTTGCGGCCCCGTCGCCAAGGACGGGCGAGACTACGGAGCCTTCTACGCCAGCGAGCTAGACCGCTTCGCGGCCTTCGCCGAGCGAGTACGCTCGGGCGCCATCGCAGGCAGCACGGGTAGGCGCTTCGAGCGCGTCACGCAGATAGGCATAGGCGGCTCGGACCTCGGCCCGAGGGCCCTCTACCTGGCGCTCGAGGAATGGGCCCGGGAGCGAGGGCTCCTCGGGCTCGGGGCCTCGTTCATCAGTAACGTAGATCCCGACGACGCCAACGGCGCGCTGTCGCGCCTAGACCCGGAGACGAGCCTCTTCATCCTCGTCTCCAAGAGCGGCACGACCCAGGAGACGCTGGCCAACGAGGCCCTCGTCAAGGCCTGGCTCCGCGAGGCTGGCATGGACCCGAGCAAGCACCTCGTCGCCGTGACGAGCGAGACGAGCCCCCTGGCGCGCAATCCCGGCTACCTCGATTCGTTCTATATCGACGACTACATAGGCGGCCGCTACAGCTCGACGAGCGCCGTCGGCGGCGTGATCCTGTCCATAGCCCTCGGGCCCGAGACCTTCCGCGCCCTGCTTACGGGCGCCGCCGAGGCCGACCGACTGGCCCTGGAACCCGACCCGAGGCGTAACGCGGCCCTCCTCGACGCCCTCCTAGGCGTATACGAGCGGGACGTCCTCGGGCGCCCGAGCGTGGCGGTCCTACCCTACTCCCAGGCCCTATCCCGTTTCCCGGCGCACCTGCAGCAGCTGGACATGGAGTCGAACGGCAAGCGCGTCGACCGCGCGGGCCGCCCCCTGCCCCTGCCGACCGGCCCCGTCGTCTTCGGCGAGCCGGGGACCAACGGCCAGCACTCCTTCTACCAGCTCCTGCACCAGGGCACCGACGCGGTACCGCTCGAGTTCATAGGCTTCAGGCGCAACCAGACTGGCTTCGATCCCGAATTCGAGGGTTCGACGGCCCGGCGCAAGCTCAACGCCAACCTGGCGGCCCAGATCGTGGCCTTCGCCCTCGGCAAGGACGACGCGGACCCTAACCGGCGCTTCCCCGGCGGCCGGCCCTCGAGCCTCCTCGTCGGCGACGAGCTCGACCCGCGTGCCTTGGGCGCCCTGCTCGCGCACTTCGAGAACAAGGTGATGTTCCAGGGCTTCATATGGAACATCAACAGCTTCGACCAGGAGGGCGTCCAGCTCGGCAAGAAGCTGACGAGCGCAGTCCTCGCCCTGCGCCCAGGCGACGGCGACAGCGGAGCCGAGGGCGACGAGGGAGTCCTCGCGGCCTACGCCAGGCTCCTCGGGGCGCTATGACCGAGCCCTGCATTGCCTTTACGGGCGGCGGCACGGGCGGGCACGTCTACCCGGGCCTGGCCGTCGCCGAGCGCCTGCGCGATAGCTGGAAGGGGCGTATCGTCTGGATAGGCTCGGGCAAGGCCGTGGAGCGCGAGGCGGTAGAGGCCGCCGGCATAGAGTTCTTCCCCGTACCGTCGGGCAAGCTGCGCCGCTCGCTATCGGCCCGCAACCTGCCCGACGCCTTCCGCGTGCTCGCCGGGTTCATGGCCTCCAGGGCCCTCCTCAAGCGGCTCAGGCCCGTCCTCCTCTTCTCCAAGGGCGGCTACGTGAGCGTACCGCCCTGCTACGCCGCGGCGGCCCTAGGCATACCCGTCCTGACGCACGAGTCCGACGTATCGCCGGGCCTGGCCACGCGCCTCAACGCCACGCGGGCCGAGGCCGTGCTCGTCAGCTGGGACCGCACCGTCGGCCTCCTCGCCGAGCCGGCCCGCTCGCGGGCCGTGGTCGTAGGCAACCCCGTCCGGGCGGCCATAGGCTCAGGGGACGCGGCGCGCGGGCGCGCCTGGCTAGGCTTCAAGGAGGACCTACCCATCGTGCTCGTCCTCGGGGGCAGCCAGGGCGCTCGCCAGGTCAACGAGCTCGTCGAGGCAGCGCTGCCCGCGCTCAGGGGCAAGGCCCGCGTGGCCCACCAGACCGGCCCCGGCTACGAGCCGGCCCGGCCGGCCGACGGCGATTACAAGGGCTTCGCCTACGTCAAGGACGAGATAGCCGACCTCTACGCCGCCGCCGACGTCATAGTCGGCCGCGCGGGCGCCGGGACCCTTTGGGAGGGCGCCGCGGCAGGCAAGCCCATGGTATTCATACCGCTGTCCGGCTCGGGCACCAGGGGCGACCAGGTGGACAACGCCCGCTACCTGGCGGCCTCGGGCGCCGCCGTGTGCCTGGAGGGCAAGGACGCTACGCCCGAGGCGCTCCTGGGCTCGCTCCTCCCCCTACTCGCATCCCCCGAGGCGAGGGCTACCATGGCCTCGGCCGCCGCCCGCCTGGCCCGCCCCGACGCAGCCCTTAAGGCAGCCAGGCTCATCCTAGAACGCATCGGAGAGGGACCCACCGCATGAACGCGCTCGACTACGTCATCCTCGGCATCATCGCCCTGGCCGCCCTGCGCTGCTGGTTCCGCGGCATCATAGGCGAGGTGCTATCGGTAGCCGCCGTGCTCGGCGGCCTCCTCGCGGGCATACTCTTCTATCGGCCCGTCGGAGCCTGGCTGTCGACGCTCAGGCCGCTCGGCGGCTTCGAGCTCGTCGCCGGCTTCGTGGCCTCGTTCACCGTCGTCTTCGTAGTCGTGAAGCTTGTCGAGCGGGCGCTCAGGGGAGTCCTCGAGAACCTTAACCTGGACATACTCGACCGCGTGCTCGGCTTCCTCTTCGGCGCGCTCGAAGGGATAGTCGTGGCGGCCGTCATCATCATGATACTACGATTCCAACCCCTCTTCGACGTCGAGTCCCTGCTATCCGGCAGCCTCATGGCGCGACTCCTCCTGCCCATCGTGGCCCGGGGCGTCCAGGACCTACCGATAGGCGCCGCGGGCGCGGTAACGGAAATCAAGCCCTGATATGTTCGAGAACATCCTGGGCCAGGCCGAGGCCCGCGACCGCCTGACTTCCGATATCCTCCGCCGCGAGCTACCCGGATCCCTCCTCTTCGAGGGTCCGCCGCTCTCGGCCAAGCTGAGCGCGGCCCTCGAGTTGGCGCGGGCCCTGTCCTGCGAGCGCGAGGCCGCCTGGAACTGCTCCTGCCGGCACTGCGCCCGCCACCGAGCCTTGAGCCACCAGGACCTCCTCGTCCTGGGCCCCAAGTCGTTCCGCGAGGAACTCGCCATCGGACGGGCGATGATAGAGCGAGCCCCGGGCACGGCATCTCGCTACTTCTTCACGCGGGCGGCGCGCAAGCTGGTGCGCCGCTTCGACCGCGAGCTCTACGAGGGCGAGGAGGGCCGCCTGGCCAAGGCCATGCCGCTCGTCCGCTCCGCGCTCGAGGGCATAGACGCCTGCGCGCCGGCCGAGGCGGGGGGGCTGCCGGACGACCAGGCCCCCAAGGAGGCCGACAGGCTCCTACCGGTCCTCGCCAAGCTCCAGGATCTCCTGCCCTCGTCGATACCGGTGTTCCAGGTCCGGGCCGTGGAATTCTGGGCCAGGCTGGCGCCCTACGGGCTACGCAAGACCATAGTCGTCGAGCACGCCGACATGATGCTCGACTCGTCGCGCAACGCCCTCCTCAAGATACTCGAGGAGCCGCCCGAGCACGCGACCTTCGTGCTGACGACGAGCCGCAGGCAGGCCATCATCCCCACGGTGCTGTCGCGCGTGCGCCGCTACCGCTTCGTCCGCCGCTCGGGCCCCGAGGCTCGCCGGGTGATAGAGCGTATCTATAAGGACGCCGCGTCCGACGCGCCCTCGATAGAGGACTACGTCGCTCGCTTCCGCTCCTCCTCGGCCGACGCGCTCGACGGCCTGGCGCGGGACATCGCCGCGGCCCTGGCGGGGAAGGCCGACGGGCGACTCCGCTCAGGAGGGACGGCGGGCTTCTCCGACTCCCCGCTCGCGTCCCTCGCCGCGAGAGGAGTCTCGACGCAGGCGGCGATAGCCGCGGCGTCGGCCGCGACCTCCGGCTTCGGCTCGGGCGACGAGGCCGCCGCCTGGACCTTCCCGGCCTTCCTGGACCGGACCGGCTCGAGCTTCGCCGCGCTCCTCCGAGCCGAGGGCTCGGGCCTCGAGACGCAGCGCGTCGTCGAGGCCTACGCCGGCCTGGCGCGGGATGCCCAGACTCGGCAATCATCCTATAACCTCCAGGCCGCCGCGCTCCTGGAGCGCCTGGCCTGCGCCTTCGTCGACTCCGTGGCAGGCGCCCCGGGCGAGGGCGCTCGAGGCGGAGAACGGCGGGGGCGCGGCTCATGAGGAAATTCCTCGAGCGGGCCCTGGAGAAGGTCTCGCGCATGAACGAGGAGTCCATACGAGGGCTCCTCCGGGTCCTGGCGGACGAGAACGAACGCCTCGACGCGGTCCTCGACTCCATGATGGACGGCATAGTCGTCTGCGACGAGGACCACGCTCCCATCCTCATCAACAAGTCGGCGGAGCGCCTCCTGCCCCTGTCCCCCTCGGAGCTCTTCGACAAGCCGCTCTGGGAGAGCTGCCGAGACGAGGAGCTGTCGGCCTTCTTCGACGACACGCTCAACGGCGACGAATCCGTCCTGGACAGGGAATTCGCGCTCGATACCAAGGCGGGCACGCGCATCCTGGCCATCAGCGTCACGCCCCTCGTGCGCGACAAGCGCATCAGGGGCACCCTCCTGCACGTCGAGGAGACCACCGACAAGCGCCGGCGCGAGGCCAGGCTTCGCCGCGCCGAGAGCCTGGCCTCCCTGACGACGCTAGCCGCCGGAGTGGCCCACGAGATCAAGAACCCGCTGGGATCCATGAGCATCCACGTCCAGCTCCTGCGCAAGGCCCTCCGGGATAGGCCGGAGCCGCAGGTCGGCCGCTACCTCGATATCGTGACCGAGGAGATCGACAGGCTCAACAAGATCGTCGTTGACTTCCTCTTCGCCGTGCGGCCCATGGACATAAACCCCATTAACGACGACGCCAACGCCCTGGTCGCCGAGCTGGCCGAGTTCATGAGGCCCGAGACGCAGGCCGCCGGCATAGAGCTCGCCCTCGAGCTGGCGCGCCCCATGCCTCCCCTGCCCTTCGACAGGCGCTACCTCAAGCAGGCCCTATTGAACCTGGTCAAGAACGCCATGGCGGCCATGCCCGAGGGCGGCAGGCTCGGCCTATCCACCGCCCTGGGACAGGAATGGATGACCATAACGGTGGCTGACACGGGTACGGGCATACCCGAGGATAAGATAGGCAAGATCTTCGAGCCCTACTTCACCACCAAGGAGAACGGCACGGGACTCGGCCTCACGCTCACCTACAAGATCGTCAAGGAGCACGGCGGCGACATAGCAGTGTCCTCCAAGCCGGGCGTCGGCTCCACCTTCACCGTGACGCTGCCGGTGCCCCAAGGCGATAGGCGCATGATCACCGACGCCGGGGCAGGGCTCGGCGGCGAGGAGGCTCGATGAGGTTCACCGTGCTCGTCGTCGACGACGAGAAGAACATACGAGAGGGGCTCGGGGAATACCTGCGCCTCGACGGCTACGACGTAAGCCTGGCGGCCGACGGCAAGGCAGGGATCCAGGAGGTAGAGCGGGGCTCCGTGGACCTCGTCATCACCGACCTACGCATGCCGGGGCTGCCCGGCGGAGAGCTACTCAGGCAGGTCACGTCGCGCTACCCGTCGATACCCGTCATAGTGCTCACGGGCCACGGCACGGTCGAGGACGCCGTGGACGCCATGCGCAACGGCGCCTACGACTTCATCACGAAGCCGGTCAACCTGGACCACCTGTCCATCCTCGTGAAGCGGGCCCTGGAGCGCAGGGAGCTCGCCAGGCGCAACGAGGAGCTCCTCGAGGAGGTGGAGGCCCAGCGCCGCACCTCCACCATCGTCGGCAAGAGCCCGGCCATACAGCGTATCTTCGACCT
>CAZNNA010000047.1:0-579 GCA_964573825.1 uncultured Treponemataceae bacterium | reverse complement strand
ACCAAGGCCAGCGTCCACATCACCGGCGAGTCGGGCGTAGGCAAGGAGCTCGTGGCCGACGCCATACACAACCTGTCGCCGCGCACCGACAGGCCCTTCGTCAAGGTCCACTGCGCCGCCCTGGCGGAATCGCTCCTGGAGAGCGAGCTCTTCGGGCACGAGAAGGGCTCCTTCACCGGGGCCCAGGCCCGCAAGAAGGGGCGCTTCGAGCTGGCCAACGAGGGCACCATCTTCCTGGACGAGATAGGCGAGATCAACCAGAACGTCCAGATCAAGATACTCAGGGTGCTCCAGGATAAGCGCTTCGAGCGCGTCGGGGGCGAGGAGACCATAGAGACGGACGTACGGGTCGTGGCCGCGACCAACCGCGACCTCAAGGCCGAGATAGCGGCGGGAACCTTCCGCGAGGACCTTTATTACCGGCTCAACGTCGTGAACATCCACGTGCCGCCGCTCCGCGAGCGGAAGGACGACATCCCGCTGCTCGCGGGCGCCTTCCTGGCCGAGTTCGCCTCGGACAACGGTAAGGGCATCGTCGGCTTCGACCCCAAGGCGAGGGCCGCCCTATACGCCCACGCC
>CAZNNA010000046.1:0-15304 GCA_964573825.1 uncultured Treponemataceae bacterium | reverse complement strand
CGGGCGCCTCGGCCCGCCTCAGGATCTTGACGGCGCCTATCCGGTGGCCGTCCATCTCCTGTATGACGAAGTCGTAGGCCTCCCAGGAGACCTTCTCGTAGCGCGAGGGTATCTTGCCGAAGAGGTCGAAGACGAAGCCGCCCAGCGTATCGAAGCCTTCCTCGGGCAGGCCTATCCCGGTCTCATCGTTGAGGTCCTCGATATTGACGCGAGCGTCGCAGAGCCAGGCGGACTCGCCGATGGCCACGATGTCCTCGCGCTCGTTGTCGAACTCGTCCTGGATATCGCCGACTATCTCCTCGATGATATCCTCCATGCAGACGATGCCCGAGACGCCGCCGTACTCGTCTATGGCTATGGCGATATGCACGTGCCGTCGCTTGAACTCGCGGAGGAGGGAGTCGATGCGCTTGGAATCGGGTACGAAGAAGGGCTTGCGGATGAGCCTAGCCAGGTCGACGGGCTCGTTCTTGGCTATGGCGAGGAGCAGGTCCTTGACGTAGAGCACGCCGGCGACGTCGTCTATGGTCTCGCGGTACACCGGGATGCGCGAATGGCCGCAGGCGATGACGGTCTCTATGAGCTCGTCGCGAGGAGCGTCTATGGGCACGAAGACGGTATCGATGCGAGGTACCATGACCTCCTTGACCGTCGTCTCGGACAGCTCCTCGATACCGCGTATCATCTCTCGCCGTTCCGTGTTGATCTCGTCGGCCTCGTCTCCCTCGGACTGGGAGGCGGGCCGGAAGGCCTTAGCGATGGCACCGAGCAAGCCGCGTCTCATAGCAGTATTCTTTCCTCCGATAGCCGGGCCAGGAGGCGTTCCTGCTCCTTGAGCATGGGCTCCTCGGCCTCGTTCGTCCCGTGATCCATGCCGGACAGGTGCAGGACGCCGTGCACGATCAGGCGCCTGAGTTCCTCGTCGTCCGTTACCCCGAAGCGCGCGGCGTTCTCCGCCATGGCGTCGGGACATAGTACCACGTCTCCGGCGATATAGCGACGCCCGTCTTCGGATTCCGCCCAATCGCCTAGCGGGAAGGACAGGACATCGGTCGGGCCTTCCTTGCCTCGGTACTCCGCGTTGAGCCCGGCCATGAAGCCCGGGGCGCAGACGCAGAGCGACAGGTCCCAGGAATCGGCGCCGGCCGCGTCCATCGCCTTGACTGCGAAGGCGCAGGCCCGATCGAGCCAGGCCGGCTCGGGAATATCGCGACAGGAGGCTTGCGCGCGGTTCATGCCTGCTCCTTGGTCTTGGGGTACTCGATGCGGGAATGATAATGGCCGGAGAGCACCCTGACGAACGAATTCTTGATGAGCTCGAGATCGCGGAAGGTGAGGTTCGACATGGCCAGCTGCCCGTTCTCGTGGCGATCCATGACGAGATCCTTGACGAACTGCTCCAGCTTGGCCATGGTAGGCCGCTTGAGCGTCCTGGAGGCGGCCTCCACGCAGTCGGCCAGCATCACCACGGCGGCCTCCTTGGACGAGGGCAAGGGGCCCGGATAGCGGTACTCCTCCGAGCTGGCCTCGCTCGACTCCTTCTGCGCCTGGGCGAAGAAGTAGCTGATGAGCGAGGTACCGTGATGCTGCTCGATGATATCCTTGACCGGAAGCGGCAGCCTGAGGGCCTCGGCCCGCTCGAGGCCGAATTTGACGTGTCCCCTCAGCACGGTCGCCGATAGCCTCGGGTTGATCTCGTCGTGCTTGTTGTAGCCCGATTGGTTCTCTATGAAGTATTCCGGCTTCTCTATCTTGCCTATATCGTGGTAGTAGGCGCCGACCCTGGCGAGGAGGGCGTTGGCGCCTATCTCGCGGCAGGCGGTCTCGGCGAGGTGGGCCACGGTAACCGAGTGGCTGTACGTACCTGGCGCGACCGATAGCAGGCGCTTGAGCGCCGGGGCGTTCAGGTCGGATAGTTCCTGGAGCCTGAACACCGTCGGCGCGTTGAGCGCGTGCTCCAGCACCGGCAGGAACGATAGCGCCAGGACCGCGCACAGGAAGCCGTTGATTGACGACCAGAACCCCGTGGCGAGCGATCCGCCTAGGCCCCTATCGGCCAGGCCGGCCAGCGCGAAGCCGCAGACGAAGCGGACCAGGGCAAGCTGGCCGCCGGCCCTGACCAGGTCTATGCGCTTCTCCGCCCGCCTGACCAGGATGAGGCCGGCCACTCCCGAGACGAGGGCCTGGACGGGAGCGAAGGCGTCGAGGCCGGTGACGAGGACGAGGCTCACGGCTACGACCACCGTGTAAGGTAGGGCGAAGCGCTCCCCGAGCAGGATGGCGGCGAGCATGGATACCAGGGCCGTCGGAAGGAAGGCCTCGAGCTGCGGATCGATCGCCGGCGGCAGGAAGGCCGCGACGGCGTTCGCGGCGACGAAGTAGGCCACGGCCACTGCCAGCACGAAGCCGAGGCCGGCGTAATCGAGGCGAGCCCCGGAATGCGAGCTCCCGAGCACGTGCACGGCGCCGGTCCCGAGCGCCGCGAGGGCCAGGAAGCCGGCTACCAGGTAGAGAGGATCGAAGCGGGTATCGGCGCCGCGGAGCGCCGCCAGGCGCTCCATGTCATCGGCGGAGACGATGAAGCCCCGGCGTATCACCGTGTCGCCCTTGCGTATCTTCCTCATGACGGGCTCTACGCGAGATCGGGCGGCCTCGAGGCGTCGCTGGCTCTGGTCGGCGTCGAAGAAGGCGTTCTCCTCGGCGAAGGAGGCGGCGATATCGGCGGCCAAGGCCGCCATCGAGGCCGACAGCCTCATGGACTTGGCCTGAGCCAGGGCGCCGGCCTTGACTCGGGCCTTGGTCAGGGCCTTCTCCACGGGAACCTGCTCGTAGACCAACGGCCCGTCGGTCCATCGCCTGAGCTCGACCGTCTCCGGATTGAAGCGCTCGAGCCCCGTCTCGGGGAAGGCCAGCACGCCCCGGCCCATGAGGGCCTCATGGATGAGGCGCCCCTGCTCCACGGCGTTGGCCGGAGCCGGGTACTCTGCCAGCCTAGCCGCCAGGTCGGGCGGCTCCAGGGCGGGGAAGCGGCCCCGCGCCCTGAGCGACAGGGAATCCTTGGCCTTCTGGTCGGCGGCCAGGGCCAGGAACTCGGCCTTGAACGACTCCAAGGCCTTGACCGAGGCCGCGGTGGCCGCCTCGTCTATCGAGAACACCGCCGATACGAGCCGGAGTTCCGCGTCGGTCCTGATCCTGGTCGCCTTGGCGTCCACGTAGACGACGTCGGCCTCGGCGACGATATCGCGGTCGGCCACCTTGCCGACCTCGAAGCCGCCGAGCCTGGCGGTACCGGAGAAGGCCCCGAAGCCGGCGAAGGCGGCGAAGCAGGCCATCGCGGCCGCGGCCACGGTGCCGTAGCGCCGGCGTCGCTCCGGATCCCGCAGCGACGCGCCGAGCTTCGTCGAGGAGAGTCGCTCGGCCGCCCGGCCGAGCCTATCCGATATCGGATTCATAGGCTTCTATTATCTTCCTGACGAGGGGATTGCGCACGACGTCCCTCCCGTCGAGTCTGCAGACGAAGAGCTCGTCGATGCCGGATAGTACCGACAGCGCGTGGACGAGCCCGGACTCGGACTTGCGGGGCAGGTCGATCTGGGTCACGTCGCCGGTGATGACGGCGGCGGAGCCCTCCCCTATCCTCGTAAGGAACATCTTCATCTGTTCCTTCGTAGTATTCTGAGCCTCGTCGAGTATGACGACGCAGTTATTGAGGCTCCGCCCTCGCATATACGCGAGCGGGGCGATCTCTATGACATGGCTATCCTCGAGCCGCTTGACGACGTCGAAGGGAACCAGCGATTCCATGGCATCGTACAGCGGCCTGAGGTAGGGGCTGATCTTCTGCCCGAGGTCGCCGGGCAGGAACCCGAGGCTCTCGCCGGCCTCGACGACGGGACGCGTCAGCACGAGCCTCCGGCGGGCCTTGGAGAGCACCTCGCGGAGGGCCCAGGCGACGGCCAGGTAGGTCTTGCCGGTCCCGGCCGGTCCCACGGCTATGCTGACGTCGTGGCAGGCTAGCCCTCGGAGATAGAGGGCCTGGTTGGCGGTCCGCGGGTAGACCTTGGCGAAGGCCCCCGGCACCTGTATTGCCGATTCCTTGAACAGGTCGGCGCAGGAGCCCTCGCGGCGAGGACCCTTGGCGCCGTCCTTGGATCGTTCGCCCTCCGGGGTGAGGCTCGCGTGGATCGCAATGAGGAGGTCGGGCGACGCGGGCACGCCGTCGGCGAGGGCCTCGAGCGCCTGGTCGACGATATCGGTAAACAGCCGGCGTAGCCTCGCGTCGGTCGATTCGAGCAGTATCTCGTTACCGCGCACGCGGATGGGGGCGCTCGAGCACGCGAAGATTATAATCGTTGGCGCCGCAGACGTCGGCCAAGAGCCTCGTGTCGTCCAGGGCGATGCCTACAGCTTCGGTCGAAGTCACGTACGCCTATCGTACCCTCGGCCGCCATAAAAATCAACGGCGGCCGGGCGCCGAGCCGCGCTCGGGCGAACGCCCGCCGACCGGGCCTCAGTCCCAGGTCTCCGTCGGGACTGCCGCGCCCACGGCCTCGGACTTGTACGTCGATTTAATCTGGGAAACGGCGCGCCAGGACAGCGTCACCGTGAAGCTTTTCTTGAACTGGTAATTATTGCCATTTACCGCGTCGTAGGCCAGGACGGGGCTGGCGGAGAAGGTCAGGCCCAGGTCCCAGTCCTTGAGCTTATGGGTGGCGGTGAGGCTGAGCGACTTCAGCTTGAAGAGCGAGCGTCTCCGAGCCGCCTCGTCAAGGAAATTGAAGGACTCCAGGAGATCGACGATCGGATCCACCGCCTTGACCTCGACCTCGACGGGAATCTCGAAGAAACCCGGATAGTAGCGCCAGAGAGCCGAGTTCCTCGAGGTCGAGGACAGCGATAGGTCGAGGAATTCGTGCACCTTGAGGGTCAGCCCGAGGACGAAGTCGAGAGACGAGTCGGTGAAGCGTAGGAAGCTCTGCTGGGCCGTCGCGTTGACGTCGAGGGTCCAGGCTATGCGCCGTCTCCAGGCGGGCGGCGGCTTGAGGCTTTCCTTGTAGGCGATGGTCGCCCCGCTCAGCTGGAAGGCCTGGGTAGCCGCGGGCACCCAGCCGGAACCGGGGAGCAGGGTATACGAGAGCGCCTCCTTTGCGGCCAGCGACAGGGACAGGCCGTTCCAGGACAGGGCCGAGGACAGGCTCTTGGGCTTCTCTGCCTCAAGGTCCCATACGAACGACGAGCTGAGCACGGGCCAGGGGGCGGCGCCGAGGGTCAGCGTGGCGCTCAGCGGGCTCCAGCGGAAGTCGGCGCCCTTAGACGGCACGGCGTAGGCCGTCCCTAGGGCCAGCGTGCCCCAGGGCGACTTGAGGCTCAGCTTGGCCGAGTAGTCCTCGAGGAGGGGCGCCAGGTTGGCGGCGAGCGTCAGCGTCTGCTCGAACCCCCAGGGCCGGATACCTAGGCCGAGGGCAACCGCGTGGGCGCTTACCGTGTCGCTCGTCCAGTCGGCCTCCAGGGTCTTGTAGCTAGCCTTCGCCGGATCGCCGAGAGCGGAAGGATCCATCCTGTCGAAGGCGTACTCGTAGAGCAGCGACGATAGCGAGTAGCTGAGCGACGTCGGGGCCAGGAACCAGACGTCCTGGAAGGGCGAGCTCGTCAGCTTGAGGGTGCCGGTGACCTTGTCGTTGCGGTACTGAGCGTCCTGCCTGGCCCAGGTCTCCCGGAGCGACCTAGAGGCATAGGCCTCGTCCGTGGATACCGTAGGCCTATCCTGCGCCTGGCTGGCGGCCGAGAGGCCCGCGCTCAGGCCCAGGAGCCCCTCGTAGAGCGCCGCCGACAGCGTCAGGGTACCGGCGTTACGCAGGCTCCTCGTCTCGTAGAGCGCCTTCCAGTCTACGTCCGACGGTTCCTTCCAGGGTCCCGTCTGGAATTTAGTCTTCCAGGAGAAGGTAGGGTTCCAGGAGTAGCCGAGCGAGGCGCTCAGGTCCTTCCTGTCGGCGTAGGTCTCCGGCGTCGCCAGCGGAGGGGGAGCCAGGGCCGAGGCCTCGCCCGCGGGCGCCGCCTCGGGTTTATCGGCCTGCGCCCAGGGAGCCCTAGGCGCGGCCGGCTCGCGGAGAGCCCGGGCGACGGCGTCCCGGGCCGGCTCATCGGTCTCCGCGGCCCCGTCGCCGGCCTGGGCGGCGACACCGGGGACCTTCCCGGCGCGAGCCTCCCTCGGGTACTTAAGAAGCGTTCCCGAGATCGAGGCGGCCGCGTCAATCATGGTCCATTCGTTGGGCGCGAAGAACTCCCTCGTCGGGTCGACGGAGAAGAGCAGCTTCTCGGTCGCGCCCGTCGGGGTCGGCTTGAGGACGGAGGCCCAGGAAAGCGACGAGCTCAGCTTGGAGATAGACGCAGACGATATGAAGGACAGCCAACCGGGAAGGTCGGCGGTAGGCAGGGCGGCGGAGAGGCTCAGGGAGTCGGTAAAGGACGATATCTTGGCTATGGTCGTCTCGTCCTTCTTCTGGTCGAGGAACTGGAGCCAGTTCATGTGCTCGGTCCTATCCTTGAAGTCTACGTTGAACGAGGGATCGCTGTAGAACGGAGAGGATACGGACAGGGAGACGGGTCCCAGCTTGAGGCTCGTGGAGAGCTCGAGGCCGAAGCGCACGGGTAGGACCGTCCCTAGGATATCAACCTCGTTCCAGGTACTAGCGTATCCGTTGGCCGCCACGTAGGGCGTCTGGAAGGTGACGCCGCCCGCAGTCGAGGAGAAGATCGATCGCGTAACGCCGACGCCCGCCAAGCCGCTGAACGACGAGAGCGGGCCGAGCGAGGCCAGCTGGGCCTGGGCCCCGGCGAATCCCCCCAGGTTCGAGTAGACGTCGGCCAGGACCTTGATGAAGTCGCTCGTCTTCTGCTTCTTGGGCTCCCTCGTCGTACGGAGGAACACGCCCTCGACCTTGCGCTCGTAGCCGCCGGAGCCCTCGGCTATCTTGAGGAGGCTGATCTCCTGCTTCTTGGGCTCCTTGGCCCCGAGGAGGTAGGTCGTCGTCTGGACGTAGCGCCCGAAGCGCTCGTCGTAGCCGAACACCGGATTGAAGACTATCTCCTCGCCGGGATAATAGAAGAAAGGCAGGTAGAGGAGCGGCAGCTCGCCGACCGACAGCGTCACGTCGCGCATGGCCCACTCGTTGCCGCCGAGTATCCAAATCCTGGACGCGCGAATCGAGTAATAGGGCCGCGCCTCGTCGCTCGAGCTCACTATGCCGTCCCTGAACACGAGCACGTCGCTACCGCGCTTGACTATATCGTCGGCCCTGAAGAAGAGCGTACCCGACTCACCGGCGGCGCCGCTCGAGTCCCCGGAACCCCGCTTGCTCTGGCCGTCCAGGAAGATGCCGCTCCAGTCGTCCATGTCCAGCTCGAAGGCCTCGCCGATGAAGAAGTCCGAGCCGTCGGCCTTCTTGCGCTCGAATACGACGTCTCCCCTGGCCGATAGCACGTTGGCGTCGCGATTGACGACGACGCTATCGGCGCTGACCCGGAGGGTCTCACCCGAATCGGCGTCGCTCACCGATAGGGAAACCCGGCCGGAGAAGCGGACCAGAGCCTCTCCGTCTTCCTTGGCGCTCAGGTACTCGGTGGCGTCAGCCGACTCGATGGTGATAACGCGCGACGAGGGTTCCTTGGCTCCCGGAGGCTTGACCCCGTAGTGGTCGTACAGCCTCTGGCGAAGCTCCTGGGCGACGCCGGACTCCTCTAGGCCCAGGGAGCGAACCCAGGCCACGAGGGCGTAGTAGTCGGAACCGGCGATATCGAGGGCCATGGTCCGCCGGACGAGGTCGTCCGGCTCCGCCGCCGTATCTGGCGCCTGGCCCGCGGCTTGCCCCGAACCGGCCTGGCCAGTAGCGCCCGCGGCGGTAGGAAGCGCCGGGGGGCTGCCCGCCTCCTGGGCGAAGGCCGCGGCCGCGGTGAGGAAGAGCATGCGGGCGAGCCGGGGTACGGCCGTGGAGCGTCGCGCCATGGCGGCCATGATAGAGGGAAAGCCCGCCGCGGTAAAGCCCGCCTAGGCGTCCCGGTACGACGGCCTAGGCGCCCGGGGCGCCCGCCAGGGCCTCCTTCAGGTACTTGCCCGTCCACGAGCCCTTGACCCTGGCCACCTCCTCGGGCCGGCCCCTGGCGATGATGGTGCCTCCGCGCTTGCCGCCCTCGGGACCTAGGTCTATGACCCAGTCCGCCTGCTTGATGACGTCCAGGTTATGCTCGATCATCACCACGGAGTTGCCCGTATCCACGAGGCGCTGGATAGTCTCCATGAGCTGCTTGACGTCGGCGAAGTGCAGGCCGGTCGTAGGCTCGTCCATGAAGTACAGCGTCTTGCCGGTGGCCCGGCGCGACAGCTCGAAGGCCAGCTTGACGCGCTGGGCCTCTCCGCCCGACAGCGTCAAGGCCGACTGGCCCAGCTTGATGTACCCGAGGCCGACCGATAGGAGCGTCTGCATCTTGTGGGCTATCTGCGGTACCTTGTCGAAGAACGCCGCCGCCTCCTCTATGGTCATGTCCAGGATCTCGGCTATGTTCTTGCCCCGGTACCGGACCTCGAGGGTCTCGTTGTTGAAGCGCCTGCCGTGGCAGACGTCGCAGGTGATGTAGACGTCGGGCAGGAACTGCATGGATATCTGTAGCGTCCCGTCGCCCTGGCAATGCTCGCAGCGGCCGCCCTTGACGTTGAAGCTGAAGCGCCCGGGCTTATAGCCGCGGGCCTTGGACTCCGGCAGCGTGGCGAAGAGGTCGCGGATGGCCGTGAAGACGCCGACGTAGGTGGCCGGGTTGGAGCGAGGGGTACGCCCTATGGGGCTCTGGTCTATGTTGATGATCTTGTCTATGGACTCGATCCCCTCGATGGAATCGTAGTCGCCCTCGGGCCATGACGTCCTCATCACCCGGTTGGATATGACCGGGTACAGGAGGTCGGTGAGGAGGGTGCTCTTACCCGAGCCCGAGACGCCGGTGATGCAGGTAAAGCCGCCGAGCGGGATGCTGACGTCGACGCCCTTGAGGTTATGCTCCCGGCAGCCGCGTATGGTTATGGCGTTGCCGTTGCCCGCCCGGCGCTCGGCCGGCACGGGTATGGTCAGGTCGCCGGCCAGGTAGCGTCCCGTGAGGCTCTTCTTGTTACGCATCACCTCCTCGGGCGTGCCGGCCGCGATGACGTGGCCGCCGTGGACGCCGGCGCCCGGCCCCAGGTCGACTATGTAGTCGGCGGTGCGCAGCGTCTGCTCGTCATGCTCGACGACGAGCAGCGTGTTGCCGAGATCGCGCAGGTAGACGAGGGTGTCGATGAGTCGCTGGTTATCGCGCTGGTGAAGGCCTATGGACGGCTCGTCGAGTATATACAGCACGCCGACGAGGCTCGAGCCAATCTGGGTGGCCAGGCGAATGCGCTGGGCCTCTCCGCCGGAGAGCGTGCCGGCCTTGCGCTCCAGGGTCAGGTAGTCGAGCCCCACGTTCTTGAGGAAGTTGAGGCGCGCGACTATCTCCTTGAGGATCTGCCTGGATATCTGCCGCTGCGTCTCCGATAGCTCGAGCCCGTCGAAGAAGCGGAGCGTCTCCTCAACCGACATGGCCGAAAGGTCGTGGATGCTGACGCCGCCCAGGGTCACGGCGAGGGCCTCGGGCCGCAGTCGCCTGCCGCCGCAGCTCTCGCAGGGCTTCTCGCTCATGAATTTCTCGAGCCAGTCCTTGATGCCGTCGCTCTGGGTCTCCAGGTAGCGGCGCTTGAGCTCGGCCAGGATGCCCGGGAAGGCCGACTCGTACTCGAAGTGCCCCGTGCCCTTGGCGTTGTCGTAGCGTACCCGGATGGCCTCGTCGCCGCCGTACAGGATCACCCGCATGACCTTGTCGGGCAGGTCGGCGAAGGGCGTATCCAGGCTGAATTTATAGTGCTTGGCCAGCGCCTCGAAGCGCGAGCGGTACCAGGCGGCGTCGGGATTGTAGGGCACGCAGCCCCTCTCGTTGAACGATAGGGACTTGTCCGGAATGACCAGGTCCGGATCGAACTCGAGCCTGAGCCCGAGGCCCGTGCACTCCGGGCAGGCGCCGTGGGGATTATTAAAGGAGAAGAGGCGCGGCTCGAGCTCGGGCAGGCTGATATTGCACTCGGGGCAGGCGCCGCGCTGGCTGAAGAATTCCTCGGCCTCGCCCGAGCCGTCGTCCCGGGTCACCACCGCTATGCCGTCCGCTATGCCCAGGGCCGCCTCCACCGCCTCGGCGAGCCGTCGCCTGCCGTCCTCCGACAGCTTGAGCCTGTCGATGACCACCTCTATGGTGTGCTTCTTCTGTTTCTCGAGGGCGATATCCTCGTCCAGCTCCTTGAGCTCGCCGTCGATGCGCGCCCGCACGAAGCCCTGCTTGCGAGCGTCCTCTATAACCTTCTGGTGCTCGCCCTTCTTGCCGCGTATGACGGGCGCCAGCACCTGGAGGCGGCTCCCCTTCTTCCAGGACATGATGGTATCCAGGATCTGGTCCACGCCCTGCTCGCGTATCTCCCGCCCGCACTTGGGACAGTGGGGCACGCCGACCCGTGCGTAGAGGAGCCTGTAGTAGTCATATATCTCGGTCACCGTGCCGACGGTGGAGCGCGGGTTGCGGTGCGTCGTCTTCTGCTCTATGGAGATCGCCGGCGACAGGCCCTCGATGTAATCGACGTCGGGCTTCTTCATCTGGCCCAGGAACTGCCGCGCGTAGGCGGACAGCGACTCCACGTAACGCCGCTGGCCCTCGGCGAAGATGGTATCGAAGGCCAGGGAGCTCTTGCCGGAGCCGGAGAGGCCCGATACGACAATGAGCTTATCCCGAGGCAGCTCGACGTCTATGTTCTTGAGGTTGTTCTCGCGCGCGCCCTTGACTATCAGCTTGTTCATGGTGGGCTCTAGGATATCGCCGCTACCCCGGAAAGAGCAAGAGGGACTTAACGGGCGTATAGTCCAATCCCCTTAGGTACCATGATATCCCGAGACGGCGGCTTCTGGTATACTGAAGCGCCTTACCAACTCGCAGGAGGAAAGACGAGCCATGAAACACCGGAGACTAGCCGTCGTAACGCTCATCGCCCTCGCGCTACTCGCGGCTACGGGCAGTATCCTGCCGCGCGTCATGGACGCCGCCTACCCGAGGATCAAGGCCCGGGCCGCGGCCTTCGACGCCTCGGCCGTGGCCGACGGCAGCTACGAGGGCTCCGCCTTCCTGCTACCCGTCTCGGTGAGGGTCAAGGTTACCGTCGCCGGGGGACGCATTGCCTACATCGAGCTGCTCAGGCATTTTAACGGCCAGGGCAAGCCGGCCGAGGCCATGCTCGGCAGGGTCCTAGAGGCGCAGTCGCTTAGCGTCGACGCCGTCTCCGGCGCAACGCACTCGAGCCTCGTCATACTCGAGGCGCTACGCGACGCGCTATCGAAAGGAGCCAAGCGATGAACGTACGGGTAGCCTACTTCTCGACGACGGGCAATACGCGCAAAATAGCCGGCGCCATTGCCCGCGGAGCCGGCTGCGTAGAGACGGAGCTAGGCGGCTGGAAGCCCGGGGGGCGGGTCGACCTCCTCTTCCTCGGCGGCGCCGTCTATGCCAATCACGAGCACGGCCTCCATGCCGCCCTCAAGGACTTCATAGCGCGGCTCGACCCCGAGAACGTCAAGGAGGTAGCGGTCTTCGGGACGGGTTTCATCCACAGCGACGCCGTATCGCGGCTTAGGACCCTCGTCGAGGCTCGCGGCATACCGGTGCGCGCCGATAGCTTCTTCTGCCTCGGCCGCTTCGCGCTCTTCAACCTCGGGCACCCGAACGCCAAGGACCGTGAGGCCGCCGAGGACTTCGCGCGGAGGGCTGTCGCTACACGTTGAACTTGAAGAACATCACGTCGCCGTCGCGGACGACGTATTCCTTGCCCTCGGTCCGGAGCTTGCCGGCCGAGCGCAGGGCCGCCTCCGAGCCCAGGGCGTCGATGTCGGCGTAGGAATAGACGTCGGCCTTGATGAAGCCCTTCTCGAAGTCCGTGTGGATGACGCCGGCGGCCTGGGGCGCCTTGTCGCCCGCACGGATCGTCCAGGCCCGGCACTCGTCCTTGCCGGAGGTGAAGAAGGTCCTAAGCCCGAGTAGGCGGTAGGCGGCGTGGATGAGGGCCGACAGGCCAGACTCGGCTAGGCCGAGCTCCGACAGGAAGGCGAGCCTATCCTCGGCGCTCTCCATCTCGGCGAGCTCCGCCTCGAACTTGCCGCAGATGACCACGGCCTCGGCGCCCTCGGCGGCCGCTCGCGCCCTGACCGCCTCTATGTGGGCGTTGCCGTTACGGACGCCGTCCTCGTCGGTGTTGCAGACGTAGACCTGCGGCTTCATCGTAAGGAGGAACCAGGAGCGTGCCTCCGCGGCCTCCTCGTCGCTCAGGGCCGCCGTCCTCGCGGGCCTGCCCTCCTGGAGGGCCGGCCTGACCTTGTTGAGCGCCGCCACCTCGTGCTCGGCCGCCTTCTTCTGGTCGCCCCCTAGCTGGCGCATGTTCTTGACGGCCTTCTCGAGGCGCTTGTCTACCGTGTCCAGGTCCGCCAGGGCGAGCTCCGTGGTTATGACGTCGATGTCGTTGATCGGGTCTACGCGGTTGGCCACGTGGACGATGTCCGCGTCCTCGAAGCAGCGGACGACGTGCGCGACTATGCCGGTCTCGCGGATGTGGGCCAGGAACTTATTCCCGAGGCCCTCTCCCTTGGAGGCTCCGGCGACGAGGCCCGCGATGTCGACGAACTCGACCACGGCGGGGATGCGCCGCTCGGGCTGGAAGAGCTCTACCAGGCGATCGAGGCGCGGATCGGGTACGGGCACGATGCCGGTGTTGGGCTCGATGGTGCAGAACGGATAGTTGGCTGCCTCGGCCTTGGCGCTCGAGAGCGCGGAGAAGATGGTAGACTTGCCGACGTTGGGAAGGCCGACTATGCCGCAGTTCAATGCCATGGTATCCTCGGTATCGATAGGAATGAAGGCGGGCGCAACCGCGAGCCGGTCCGCCCGGGGGCTCGACCCAGGCGCGGCCGGGAACCCAAGGCAAGAGAGTAGCCGGAAAGCGCGCAGCGACGCAACTACGGATGAGCCACGCACCAAGGTTCGAGGAACTACGAAGGCATGTCCGTAAGGCAGATATTATGTTTTATTTTTCAAAACTGTGTTTTATCTTTTGCTATTTACGCCCTGCTTCGCTCGGTGTACAATGAAGGCTACCGGCCCAATCGCCCCGTAAAGGAGATCCTATGCCCGACTTCTCTTCGCTCTATTCGGCCAACGCCAATAACATGAAGGCTAGCACCATCCGCGAGCTGCTCAAGCTGACGCAGAAGCCCGACATCATATCCTTCGCCGGCGGCCTTCCCGCCCCGGACGTGTTCCCGGTAGAGGATCTCCGCGCGGCCGCCAACGCCGTGTTCGACGGCTCGGCCAAGAAGGCGCTCCAGTACGGTACGACCGAGGGCGACGACGGGCTCAAGGAGGAGCTCATCAAGTTCGAGTCCAGGCAGGGCGTCTCCCTCAAGAAGGAGAACCTCCTCGTCGTCTCCGCTAGCCAGCAGGCCCTGGACATCATCGCCAAGCTCTTCCTCAATCCGGGCGACTACGTCATAGCCGGCCGCCCCACCTACCTGGGCGCGCTTCAGGCCATCCAGTCGTATTCCGGCAAGGTGCTCGGCATCCCCTTCACCAAGGCCCAGGACGGCTTCGACATGGAAGCCCTGGAGAAGGCCTACAAGGAGGCCCTCGCCTCCGGCAAGAAGGTCAAGTACATCTACGTCATACCCGACTTCCAGAACCCCGCCGGCTTCTGCTGGAGCGAGGAGAAGCGCAGGGCCCTCCTCGAATTCTCCTACAAGACCGGCCTGCCCATAGTCGAGGACTCGCCCTACCGCGAGATACGCTTCATAGGGCAGCATATACCGTCCATCTACCAGCTCGACCAGGGCGGCGCGGCCAAGGGCACGGTGATCAACCTGAAGACCTTCTCAAAGATCCTCGTGCCGGGCGCCCGCATGGGCTGGATCATGGCCGACGCGGGCTTCATCGCCAAGTGCGTCGTGGCCAAGCAGGCCATGGACCTCTGCACCAACGTCTTCTCGCAGATGTGGATAGCCGAGTACATGCGCATGGGCAAGCTCGACGCCGTCATCCAGGCAACCAGGGACAAGTACCGGATCAAGCGCAACCAGATGGTCGAGGCCCTGGAACGCTACATGCCCAAGGACGCAGGGATCAGCTGGACCAAGCCCGAGGGCGGGCTCTTCCTCTGGATCACCCTCCCCGACTCCATCGACACCGACAAGCTACTCCTCAAGGCCATCGAGAAGAAGGTCGCCTTCGTGGCGGGCTCGGGCTTCTATGCCGATAACCCCGAGCACAACGCCATGCGCATGAATTTCTCGTACTCCACGCCCGAGCAGATCGAGGAAGGCGTCAGGCGCCTCGGCGAGGTCGTGGCCGAGGCCCTCAAGGGCTAGTCGTTTCGCGGTCGCTCCGCCGGAGACCTACCTCGGCGGAGCCTTTTCTCCACCGCTCCCTCCTTCTCCCTATCTTATTCCCACCGCCTCCCTTCCCCCACCGAGCGAGCATCTCTCCCCATGCCGATGAGGCACCTCACGGCGAGCGAAGCGAACCGGGCTATTTCGGCGTGCGGCGAAGCCTCTCGTGCCTAACAGGCGGGCTTGACGATACTAGGGATATTTGATATCATTTCAATATCATATTGATTTGTTAAGATATCCCAGATGTTCACGCATCCCATCGTGCCAAGGAGGCGCCAGGGAGAAGATAGCCGACAGGAACGTCGATTCTCGCATTAAGGACGTTCTGACGCGATTTCTTGCAATTTTGTTATATGTTTGCTCTTGCTCTGGAGGATGCTCCCTCGCTACCTTTTGAGCAGTGATTTTCTAGGGCCTTCGGTATAGGAGGCCAGGTATCAGGCGCTCCCGTCATGGCCTCAGGGCGGACGGCGGCGCGCGGCAGCCAAGGAGAACCCATGGGTATCGTGGAACTCGAGAACGTCCGAAAAGTCTATCCGCTCGGCAAGGTGCAGGTGGAAGCCGTCAAGGGCGTGTCGTTCTGTATCGAGAAAGGCGATTTCATTTCTATCGCCGGCCCCTCCGGATCGGGCAAGACGACGATCCTTAACATGATAGGCCTCGTAGACCAGCCTACGGACGGCGAGGTCTACCTGGACGGCAAGCCTACGTCCAAGCTCAAGGACGCCGAGCTGACGCGCCTACGGCACGAGACGCTCGGCTTCATCTTCCAGTCCTTC
>CAZNNA010000045.1:0-15374 GCA_964573825.1 uncultured Treponemataceae bacterium | reverse complement strand
GTCTATCAGGGAACGCACGTTTCGCGAGGAGCGAACCGGGGGTACGTAGCGCGGAGCCGAGGCCGCCGGTTGGCGCGCCGCCGGCTGGCGGGGGGCCGACTTGGCGGCTACGGCCGCGGCCGGCCGGGAGGGCCGTCCCGAGGCGCGTCCGCCGGCGGGCCGATCCGCCTGGGCCGCGGGGCGGCGTCCGGAGGCGTCGGCCGAGCGCTGGGCTCGCTGGGCGCCGTCGCCCGAGGGACGGCCCTGCGGCCTGCCCTGGCGATTGGGCGAGCGCCCCTGGGAACGGGCGGCCATGCGCTCCTTGGCGCGGCGCTCGAACATGGCGTCCCGCAGGTCCTCCTCGGTGGGCTCGGGCCTGACGCCGGCGTAGGGATGGGCCTTGACGACCGGTATGGGCTTGGCCAGGAGCTGCTCGACCTGCCGAAGGAGGCGCTTCTCCTCGGTATCGCAGAACGAGACGGCCGAGCCGGAGGCCCCGGCGCGGGCGGTCCGCCCGATGCGATGCACGTAGGTCTCCGGTTCCGTGGGCATGTCGAAGTTGAACACGTGGGTTATGCCGTCCACGTCTATGCCTCGGGCGGCCAGGTCGGTGGCCACGAGCACGGGGGTCTCCCCGTTGCGGAAGGCCTCCATGGTCCTGGTGCGGTTGCCCTGGCCCTTGTTGGCGTGGATGACGCCGGAGGCGATGTCGGCGGCGTTGAGCGCCTTGGCTATGCGGTCGGCCCCGTGCTTGGTCCGGGAGAAGACGACGGCCCGCTCGACGCCGAGCTCCTTGACCAGGTGGACGAGGAGGTCGCGCTTGCAGCCCTTCTCCACGTAGTAGAGGCTCTGGGCTATGAGCTCGACGGCCGGCTTCTCGGGCTCTATGGCCACGCGTACCGGGTCGGTGAGGAGCCCGCGAGCCAGGGACTCTATCTCCGAGGGCATGGTGGCCGAGAAGAGGAGCGTCTGGCGCCTGGGGGGCAGGAGGGCGATGATCTTGCGGACGTCGTGGATGAAGCCCATGTCGAGCATCCTGTCGGCCTCGTCGAAGACGACTATCTCCACGGCGGACAGGTCTATGGCGCCCTCGTTGCGGAGGTCCAGGAGGCGGCCGGGCGTGGCGACGAGTACGTCGACTCCGCGCTCCATGGCCCTGATCTGGGGTACCTTGCCCACGCCGCCGTAGACGCAGGCGCGCTTGAGGTCGGCGCGGCGGCCGTAGGCCGCGAAGCTGGCGTCGATCTGCATGGCCAGCTCGCGCGTCGGGGCCACGACGAGGGACCGGGCCTTGCGGGGCTGGCGCTTGGTCGGGGAGGCGGCGAGGCGCTGGATGGTGGGCAGGGCGAAGGCCGCCGTCTTGCCGGTACCGGTCTGGGCGCAGCCCAGGAGGTCGCGGCCGGCGAGCAGGCTCGGGATCGAGGCGCTCTGGATGGGCGTGGGCCTCTCGTAGCCCTCGTGGCTGAGCGCCTCGAGGCAGGCGGGGCTAAGGCCGAGCGACTCGAATTCTTGGTTATGCATCTAGATCCTTGTGAGCGAGAAAGAGGGTTTGGCCTATCGAGCGTAGAGGGGCAAGGCACAGGCCCGCCCCAAGACCCTATTTACGAATAAAGCGGCCGTTCCGCGTACTTTCCTTCACGGCGCCGCGGATATTCTCGTCCGCTTGAATATAACAGAAAACTTCGCGAGCGAATAGTACGCGTCGATCCGCCTACTTAACCGTCATCCTGAAGACGCCGTCCCAGTCGTCGGGCGGCGGGCTTGCCTCGAAGACCTCGGCGCGGTGCAGGAAGACCTCGCTGGCCTCGTCTCCGAAGGCCTCCGCGGTGGCGGCGAAGCGTTTCTTGGCCTCCGCCCACTTTCGCTTGCGGTAGGCGGCGAGCCCCGCCTCGAAGCCTTCCTTGATCTCGGTGAGCTTGGACGCGGCGGCGGCCGACTCCTGGAGTACCTCGAAGATCCTGACCGGCACGCTCTTGCCCTTGACCGCTATGAGGTCGATCTCGCGGCAGAGGAAGGTTTCCTTGACCCTGTCGTAGACGGCCTCGGATACGAGCGACTTGGTGCCGTAGGTCTTGTTGGCGCCCTCGAGCCGCGCGGCCAGGTTGACCGTGTCGCCTATGCTCGTGAAGTCCATGCGGTCCCGCGCGCCCACGGAGCCGAAGACCACGGGCCCGGCGTTGATGCCTATGCCTATGGAGACGATGGCCCCGGACGTACGGCGCGCCTCCTCCTGGGCCTCGGCCATGGCCTTGCGTATGGCCAGGCCGGCCCGGCAGGCCTTGAGCTCCTTGTCCGGCCCGTCGAAGACGGCCATGACCTCGTCGCCCACGAATTTATCGATGTCGCCGCCGTTGGCTATGATGGCGGAGGCCTGGAGGTCGAGGTAATGGTTGAGCATGGCCACGACCTCCTCGGGCGATCGGCCCTCGCAGATAGTCGTGAAGCCGCGGATATCGGTAAAGAGGAAGGCCAGCTCGCGGCGCTCGGTCATGGGCGAGCCCCGCTCCGAGTGCTTGAGCGTCGAGGCCGAGATGTAGGGCACGACGCCCCGGATGACCGTCGCCATGTTGCCTATCTCCAGCGACAGCTTCTTGATCTCGTCCTTGGTATCCACCCTGTCCTCGTAGCGCAGGTTATCCGCCGACACCCGCGACTCGCCCTTGACCATGGACTGGAGGCGGCTGGCTATCGAGTTGACGCTCATGCGCAGGTACAGGATGGGAAAGACTATGCTCCGGCCGAAGAGATAGGTGACGAAGATGGACGCGTACAGGAAGAAGAAGGCTATGATGGCCGCCTTGACCCTCGTCAGGTAGTAGGGGCCGTAGATGACCCGGCTGTCGTAGACGACCGACACGAAGCCCAGGTTGACCCCGGACAG
Source organism: uncultured Treponemataceae bacterium (assembly GCA_964573825.1). GTDB lineage: Bacteria > Spirochaetota > Spirochaetia > Treponematales > UBA12059 > SZUA-370. The sequence continues at coordinate 12,514 of CAZNNA010000045.1, read as the reverse complement.
GGTCACGGGCGCGCGGAACTCTATCGCCTCGCCCAGGTCGAGCATGACCGCCTCCGGGGTGACGGCGGCGGCGATCTCCTCGCCTAGCTTGGTTCCGACCGTCTCCGACGCCGTGGAGGCGCGGACCGCGTAGGCGCCCGTCTTGGGATCGCGCCGGTAGAACGATATGCTCGAGAAGGGGAAGGAGGCCGCCTCGTTCTTCTTGGCCTCTATGGCCAGGTAGTCCTCGAGGGCTATGCGATCGCTGATGTTGGTCTTGACGATGCTGGCCGTCCTGTCCGCCAGGGCGCCGCCCGAGTCCATGATGGCGCGGAGCAGGGTCGTGCCGAAGTCCCTAAGGAGCGCGGAGGCGAGCACGACCACGATGAGCAGGATGAGCCCGGTAAAGGCTACGGTGAGCCGTCGCTGTATTCCCCGGCTCCGGGCCAATCCGCGCCTGAGGCGAGAGCCGCCCGTCGACTCGGCCAGCTCCGCCGCCTTGCGGAAGGCCTTGTACTCGCGGTACCCCTCGTTGCGCTCGCTCAGGGCGTCTATGAGGGCCCGTATCGAGTAGGCGTTCCAAGCCAGCGCGAGCGCCTCCATGGCCCAGGCCCACCAGGGGATGGCCGCGAAGTAATCGCCCGTGTCGGCGAAGGCCGCCGCGCGGGCCAGGGGCACGACGAGCACGGCCAGAGAGGAGGCTATCTGCGCGAGGATGGCCAGGGGGCGCCCGGGCAGGGCCGCGACGGCGAGCCGCTCGCGGACGAGGAAGGCCGCCGCCGTCCAGAGCGCCAGGGCTAGGCTCGCCCAGGCGCCGACGCCGGCTATGGCCGCTAGGCCCCCGTGCCCGGCGGTAGCCAGCTCGGGCGCTACGCCGAAGGCCGAAGGCGCGCCCGCGATGAGCGGGACGGCGAGCCAGGCCGCGACTATGGCCGTCCATATCCAGGACGGCAGGAAGGACCGAATGACGGCCGGATCGGGCTTTCGGGTCATGGCTGGCTCTCCTTTACGCTAGTACTGGTCAAGCAGCTTCTGCTTGGCTCGGGCCTTGTCCAGGTAATCGACGGCGTCCTCGTAGGCGCCGACGACGGCGACGACCACCTCGAACGAGGCCACGGCATCCTTGAAGCGCTCCTCCCGGTAGGCGGTCACCCCGGCCTGGTAGACGGGCGGGATGGCGTCCTGGAGGGCCTTGCGGCGCCTATCGAGCGCGCCGCGCTGGGTCGCGTCGCCGGCCGTCTTGGAGAGGGAGACGAGGAGGCGCTGGGCCTTGACGAGGTCCTTGCGGGCTATGTAGGCGTCAAGGTTCTTGAGCCCGGCGTCGAAGCTGGCTCCGCGCTCCTCGGCGTCCGCCGCGGCGGCTATGCGCTTCTGGAGGGCCACCGCCTCGGCGCCCTTCTGCGCGGCGAGGGCGCTCCGCACCCGCGCGTCGGCCTTGCCCCATTCCTTGCGCCCCTCGTGGTACTGCGCCCAGGAGAGGTAGAGCCCGTACTCGGCGGCGACGATATCGTCCTTGAATTCGTAGCCGATCTTCTGGTCCAGGTCCTTGACCAGGGAGAGGACGCCCTTGGCCTCCTCGAAGGAGCCCTTGGCCGCCATGGCGCTCATGCCCTCGAGCCGCCTCTCCATTATGGCGGCGATATCGGCCTTGAGCTCGCGATAGGCGATGTTGCCCTTGACGTCCTTGGGTTCCACGTCGCGGATCCTGGCCACGAGCGTGAAGGCCTGGATATAGGCGCGCTCGCGCTCCGCGTCCTTGGCGTCGGCCTTTATGCCGGCCCGGATGGCCTCCGCCTCGCCGAGCCTAGCCTGCACGTAGGACTTGCGCTCGTCGCCGGTAGCCTGCATGAGCTTGGCGGCGGCCGCGTCCGACGGGAAGATGCTGCTGGCCCTCCGCACGGCCAGGAGCATCGCGTACTCCTCGTCGGCGCTGCGCTTGGGCTTATCGAGGAGGACCTCCGCCTTCTTGATAGAATCGGCGAAGCGGCTGGCTCGGTAGTCCTCCACGACGGCCAGGTAGCGCGCGGCCTCGGCGTTCGTCGGGTCGTAGCGCAGCGCCGCCTCGAAGTAGCGCTGTACCTCCTGGGAGGCGGCGACCTCGCCGCGAGCGACGAGCCGTTCCTTATACGCGTCCTTGCCCTCGGCCACGAGAGCCTCGGCCTGGTAGGCGCCGTCGACGTCGAAGGCCAGCATGAAGGGATCGCCGAGCGAGGCGCAGGAGGCCAGGGAGAGGCAGAGGAGGCCGAGGGCGAGCGGGTTGCGTGGTTTCATGGGATACTCCGGTGTCGTGCGTTTCATAGGGAGGCGGCCTCGTCGAGCATATCCATGACGCGGCCGCCGAAGAGCGCCGCGTTTCGCTCTTCCTTGCGGCGATAGAGATCGCGGTCGCTCTCCTCGAGCATGGCGCCGAGGTCGCAATCGTCGCCGAAGTGCAGCCCCAGGCTTACGCTGAAGGGACCCGCCGAGCAGCGGCCGGAGGCCTCGCGCAGGGCGGCGTCGAGCCGGGACCGGGCGCTCTCGGCCTCGGCCTGGCTATCGCAGCTGATGGCCACGAGGAATTCGTCGCCGCCCATGCGCGCCACCGCGTCGCTCTCCCGGCTCGAGGCCAGGAGGGCCTCGGCTATAGCCTTGAGCACGGCGTCGCCGGCGGCGTGGCCGCGCTCGTCGTTGATGGACTTGAACTCGTCCACGTCGGCCAGGATGAAGGCCATGGAGCCGCCGTAGCGGCGTATCCGCGAGCGCTCGCGCTCGAGCACCTTGGAAAGGCCGCGGCGATTGAGGAGGCCGGTCAGGGAATCGCTCATGGCCATGCGCTTGACCTGGGCCAGGTAGACGGCCTTCTCTATGGCTATGGCGGCGAAGTCCGCTATGGTCTCGAGCATGTTGAGCTCGAGGGCCGAGAAATGCCCGCCGTCCAGCTTATTGATGAGCTCGATGACGCCGAACACCTTCTCCTCGGTCTTGAGCGGTACGGCTATGATCGACTCGGTACGGAAGCCGGTCATCTCGTCGACGCGCTCGCTCCAGCGCTCGTCGGAGGCGGCGTCCTCGATGATGAGAGCGCGCCCGTTGGCGACGACCCAGCCGGCTATGCCCTCGAAGGCCGGGATGCGGAGCCCGAGTAGCTTGGCCGAGGCCTTTCCCACGGCGACCTTGAAGACGAGCTGGTCGTTCGGCCTGTCGAGCAGCATGAGGGACCAGTTGAGCGGGGCGAAGATGCAGCCTATTCGCTCCATGAGCCTATCGAGCACGCCCTTGACGGTCGACTCCGAGACTATCGCCTTGGCGGTGTCCGAGAAGTACGAGAGCCTGATCATGTCGTTGAAGTCTTCCGCGGGCATCGTTCCTCCGTTCCGCATAGTATAGCGCACGAGGCGGCGACTAGGCGAGCGGAGGATGGAGAACCGGGCCCTCGCGCGTTCGATCCGGCTTGCGGCCAGCTTCCCTAGCCGATACTATCGAGCCGCGCCGCCATGGCATAGCGCCGGCGCATGCCGCGCCGGCTCGGCGCAAGGAGGAAACCATGAACGAATCGCCAGCCCTCGATCCGGCCCTGGCAAGGAAGATCGCCGCCTTCCAGCGGGACGAGATGACCGGGCACGTGCTCTACGGGCGCCTCGCGTCCGTCATCAAGGACGAGGGCAACGCCCGGGTACTGCGCGACATGTCGCAGGCCGAGAAGGGCCATTACGATTTCTGGCGCTCGCTATCGGGGCGCGACGAGCCGGCCTACCGCCTCCTCGTCTTCTTCTATTATTGGTGCGCGCGCATCCTGGGCCTGACCTTCGCGCTCAAGCTCATGGAGCGCGGAGAGAAGAGCGCCGTCGAGGGCTACAAGGCCGTCTCGCACCTCGTTCCGGAGGCGGTACGCATCGGGGAGGAGGAAGAGGCCCACGAGGACGCCCTGATGGGCATGCTCGACGAGGAACGCCTCGCCTACATGGGCTCCATCGTGCTCGGCCTCAACGACGCCCTCGTGGAGCTGACCGGCACCCTGGCGGGGCTCACCTTCGCGCTCCGCAACGGCCCCCTCGTCGCGGTCTCCGGCATCGTGACCGGCATAGCCGCCGCCTTCTCCATGGCGGCCTCGGACTACCTGGCCAGCAAGGCCGAGGGGGACCCGCGCGCGGCCAAGTCCGCCGCGTACACGGGAGTCGCCTATCTCGTCACCGTCGTCTTCCTCGTCCTGCCCTACCTGCTCCTGCCTCGCGACGGCTCGATGATCTTCCTGAGCCTAGGGCTGACGCTCGCCATAGCGGTGGCCATCATAGCGGCCTTCAACTACTACCTGGCGGTAGCCAAGGACCTGAACTTCAGGCGGCGCTTCGGCGAGATGGCCGCCATAAGCCTCGGCGTCTCCGCCTTCTCCTTCGGCGTCGGCCTGGTCGTGCGCGCCGTCTTCGGCATAGAGGTATGACGATTTAAAGGTTGACAATTCCGAGCGCGGCTGGCGATAGTTAGGTAGACCCCCCGTTCGGAGGCGACCATGGCCCACGTACACAGCGCCGTCGTCGAGAAGACCTATATCGCGCGGTCCCACCAACGCTGCCGCAGGCTCGGCATAGACGAGCGAAGGATCCGGAGCGCCCGCGTACTCTCGGACGCCGAGCTCTTCGCCCGCCTCTCCGAGAAGCGAGACCTGGTGCTCGTCGCCGAGCCCTTCCTGGACCAGCTCTACGGCTTCGTCAGGGGCTCGGGCTTCTTCTCCATGCTGACCGACGCGGACGGCTGCATACTGTCCATGGTCGGCGACGAGGATATCCTGGGCGAGGCCTTCGCCCTGGACATGAGGCCGGGCGCCTACATGGACGAGCCGAGCATCGGGACTAACGCGATGGGCACGAGCCTCGCCGAGGGCGAGCCCGTCCAGGTCTCCGGGAGCGAGCACTACGTGAGGGCCTACCATCGCTGGACCTGCTCGGCGGCGCCCATCAAGTCCGCCGACGGCACCGTGGTCGGGGCCATAGACCTGACCGGGTACTGCGATAGCGTCCACCCCCATACCCTGGGCATGGTCGTCGCGGCCGCCGACGCCATGGGGCGCATGCTCGACCTTGGGCGCGCCAACGAGGAGCTACGCCGCTCGGGCGCCTACCTCGAGGCCATGCTCGACGCCATAGGCGCGGGTATCGTGGGCGCGGGGTCGGACGGTACCATCAGGACCGTCAACGCCCACGCCCTGGAGCTCTTCGGGATGACCGAGGAGGCGATGCTCGGCGCGACGGCCCGGGACCTCTTCGACGGCTGGGAAGAGATGATAGGGGGCCTGCGCTCCGGCCGACGCTTCATGGACGAGGACGTCGGCGTCAGGGCCAGCGCCAATCGCGTCCAGCTCAACCTTTCCGCCTATCCCGTCGCCGACGCCGACGGTTCCCTGCGTGACGTCATACTCGTCTTCAAGGACGTGCGGAAGGTACGCAAGCTGGCCAACAGGATCATGGGGCGCAGGGCAATCTATACCTTCGATAAGATACTGGGCCGGGACCCGTCCTTCGTCGAGGCGGTCGAGTTCGCCAAGAAGATGGCCCGCTCCCGCTCCACCATACTCATCATGGGAGAAAGCGGCACGGGCAAGGAGCTCTTCGCCCAGGCCATCCATAACCATTCCGACCGGAGCGACGAGTCCTTCGTCGCGCTCAACTGCGCCGCCATACCCCGGACGCTCATCGAGTCGGAGCTGTTCGGCTACGAGGAGGGCTCGTTCACCGGCGCGAGGCACGGCGGGCAGCCGGGTAAGTTCGAGGTAGCCGACGGCGGCACCATCTTCCTCGACGAGATAGGCGAGATGCCTCTCGATATGCAGACGAGGCTCCTCAGGGTCATCGAGGAGGGCACCGTCTGCCGCATAGGCAACTCGCGGGAGATAGTCGTCGACGTCCGCGTCATAGCTGCCACCAACAAGGACCTGGAGGAGGAGGTCTCCAAGGGAAACTTCCGCAAGGATCTCTACTACCGCCTCAACGTCCTGCCGATGCGGCTCCCGCCCCTCCGCGAGCGGCCCGGCGACATACCGCTACTCGTCGAGTTCTTCATGGAGCGCATATCCCGCAGGCTCAACAAGCGCCCCGTCGCCATAGCCCCCGCCCGCATGGAGGAGCTCAGGCGCTATCCCTGGCCGGGCAACGTCCGCGAGCTCGAGAACCTCGTGGAGCTCGCGGTCAACGCCGAGGCCTTCCCGGGCTTCCTGGGCCAGCCGAGGCGCCCGGCGCCCGTCGGTACGGGCACATACACGGCTCCCGCCGGAGCCGAGGGAACCGGGGGCTCGGCCTATCCCGCGCCGCTGCGCGGCGAGGGAGAGCTCCTGGCCGACGCCGAGCGCCGCCATATCGAGGCCGTCCTCGCGCGCTACGGGGGCAACGTGACCCTGGCCGCCCGAGCCCTCGGCATAGGGCGGAACACGCTGTATCGCAGGCTCGGCAGCTAGCGCCCACCGTCTCATCCCGCGGTGTTCCATATCGAGACGTCGCTCCATTATGGAACGCCCATTGCCTCGTTTCCGTTCCATTCCGGGACGCAAGCTCCGTCCAATGATTTTATTTCATTATGGAATAAATACATAGGCTCTTGGCATGCCTTATGCATTTGCGTACATATCAAACGCCCAAGGGGGATGCTATGTACGGCTATAACGGTAAGATGCTCCGGATCGATCTCTCGACCCGCTCGATCCGGGTTGAGGCCCTCGACGAGGCCAAGGCCAGGCGCTTCATAGGCGGCCGCGGCCTCGGGACCAGGATGATGATGGACGAGGTCGACCCCAAGGTCGACGCGCTGTCGCCCGCCAACAAGCTGATGATAGTCACCGGCCCGCTCACGGGCACGGCCACGCCGACCGGCGGGCGCTACATGGCAGTCACCAAGTCGCCGCTCACGGGCACCATCGCCAGCTCCAACTCGGGCGGCTACTTCGGCGCCGAGCTCAAGTTCGCCGGCTGGGACGCCATCATCCTTGAAGGCAAGGCGAGCTCGCCGGTCTACCTCAACATCGTAGACGACAAGGTCGAGATAAAGGACGCCTCGGGGCTCTGGGGCAAGGTCCTCTCCGCGACGACCGACGCCCTCGAGGCCGCCCACGGCGACAAGGCGCGCGTCCTGGCTATAGGCCCCGCGGGCGAGCGGCTGTCCCTCCTCGCGGCCATCATGAACGACCGCTGGCGCGCCGCCGGCCGCTCGGGCGTGGGCGCCGTGATGGGCTCCAAGAACCTCAAGGCCATCGTGGTCAAGGGCTCCGGCAAGGTGGCCGTGGCGAACGAGGCCGCCCTCAAGGAGGCCTTCGCCGTCTGCATGAAGAAGATCAAGGACAACGGCGTCACCGGCACGGGGCTCCCGACCTACGGCACGGCGGTGCTCGTCAACATCATCAACGAGAACGGCGTCTTCCCGACCAACAACTTCCAGGAGGGCGTCTTCGCCCAGGCCGAGGCCATATCCGGGGAGACCCTCGCCGAGAAATTCCTCAAGAAGAAGGATCCCTGCTTCCGCTGCCCCATAGCCTGCGGGCGATACTGCGAGGTCGACGACGTCAAGGGCGGCGGCCCCGAGTACGAGACGATCTGGGCCTTCGGCGCCGACTGCGGAGTGTCATCGCTCAAGGACGTCATCAAGGCCAACTACTGGTGCAACGAGTACGGCCTCGATACGATCTCGGCCGGCGCTACCATCGCGGCGGCCATGGAGCTGTACCAGCGCGGCCTCGTCAAGAAGGCCGAGCTCGGCGACGGGCCGGAGCTGCGCTTCGGCAACGCCGAGGCCGTGGTAGAGTGGACCAAGCGCATGGGCGCCTGCTCCGGCTTCGGCGCTAAGCTGGCCCAGGGCTCCTACCGCCTCTGCGACTCCTACGGCGCGCCCGAGCTCTCCATGACCGTCAAGAAGCAGGAGCTCCCGGCCTACGACCCGCGCGGCATCATGGGCCACGGAGTCCAGTACGCCACGAGCAACCGCGGCGGCTGCCACGTCCGCGGCTACATGATTTCCCCCGAGATACTCGGCCTCCCGGAGAAGCTCGACCGCCTGGAGCTGGCCGGTAAGCCCCAGTGGGCCAAGGTCTTCCAGGACTTCACCGCGGCCATCGACTCCGTGGGGCTCTGCCTCTTCACCTCCTTCGCGATGGGCGCTGACGACTACGCGGCCCTCTACAACGCCGTATGCGGCACGAGCCTGAGCGGGGCCGACTTCGTGACGGCCGGCGAGCGAATCTGGAACCTGGAGCGCCAGTACAACCTGGCGGCGGGGATAGGCCCCGAGCAGGACACCCTGCCCCCTCGCCTCCTCAAGGAGCCCATGCCCTCGGGACCGTCGAAGGGTCTCGTGCATCCGCTCGACAAGCTCCTGCCCGAGTACTACGGCCTACGCGGGTGGGACGCCAAGGGCATACCGACCAAGGCCAGGCTCGCCGAGCTCGGGCTGTAGGCTAGGGATCCGACGCGACGAAGCGCCCGGCCGGGCTAGCCCGGCCGGGCCTCTCGTCTCGGAGACTGCCCTTCATGAAGAAGCTCTACCTCGAGCTGACGAGCCGCTGCAACCTGGACTGCTCCATATGCTATCGCCGCAGCTGGACGGACGCCCCCTCCGACATGGATGAGGCGACCGTCGCAGCCCTCCTTACCCAGGCCGCCTCGAGCGAGACCCTGCGCTCGGTGGTCCTCGGCGGCATGGGGGAACCGAGCGCCTCGCCCCGCTTCCTGCGGGCGCTCGGAGCGCTCGGCGGCCGCCCGGGGCGCGAGCTCATCGTGACCAGTAACGGCCTGGGCTACGACGAGTCCATGGTCGCGGCGGTAGCCGGCTCCGTCGACCTCCTCGCGGTCTCGATAGACGGGCTCGAGTCAGGCTACCGGAGGATACGGGGAGCCGAGCTCGGCGAGGCGGTCTCCACCATGCGGCGCGTAGGCGAGGAACGGCGTAGGCTCGGGCTCGCGGGCTCCAACCTGGGACTTCATTTCGTACTATCAAGGGATAATGCTAGCGAGGCCCTGGGCGTACTCGAGCTGGCGGCGAGCCTCCGCGCCCGCTCGATGACCGTCTCGCATCTCCTGGCCCAGAGCGAGGAGCAGGCGGCCGGGGCTATGTACGGCCGTATCGCCCCGCCCGAGGCCCGCCGCCTCTTCGACGCCCTCCGCTCGCGAGCGCTGCGGCTCGGCCTGAGCCTGACCCTGCCTAGGCTCGAGCTCAAGACGGAACGGCCTTGCCCCTTCATCGAGGACGAGGCCATGGTCGTCACCGCCGACGGGCTCGCCGCGCCCTGCTACCGCCTGGCCCATTCCTATCCGGAATACTTCCTAGGGCGCCGCAAGGCCGTGCTGGCCTACGGCTTCGGAGACGCGACGAGCGAGAGCCTCGCGTCGATCTGGAACGCCGGGGCCTACCGAGCCTTCCGGGCCGTGATATACTCGGGGCGCTACCCGTCGTGCCCGGATTGCGATCTCGTCGACGGCTGCGACCTGGTACGGGACACGAGCGCCGACTGCCATTCGGGCTCCCCGTCCTGCGCCGACTGCCCCTGGGCGCGCGGCTTTACGCTCTGTCCGTGACACAAGGAGGCTGCATGACCATAGAGGCCAGGCTCTTCGCGACCCTGAGGGAAGGAAGGGGCAAGATAGTCCGCGTCGAGCTCGACGAGGGAGCCACGGTCGCGGACCTGGCGGCTCGGCTCCGGATAGCCCCGGGAGAGATCGCCATCCTCCTCGTCGGCGGGCGCGACGCGGGCCTCGACAGGGCGCTCGCGGACGGCGACACGGTGTCGATCTTCCCTCCCGTAGGCGGAGGCTGAGCAAGGGGAACGAGCATGGGCGCATCGATCATGAGCACCGCGGTCCTAGGCGCCGAGGCACTGGCGAGAGCGCTAGGCCTCGAACCCCTGCCCGGCGAGGGCGGCTACTACAGACGCACCTGGACCTCAGAGGCCGTACTACCGGGCGGCAGGCCCGCGGGCTCGGCCATACTCTTCCTGGAGACGAGCGCGCCCGGCGGCTTCTCCGCCTTCCACGAGCTGGACGCCGAGGAGGTCTACCACTTCTACGCGGGCGATCCCGTCGAGCTCTACACGCTCGCCCCGGACGGCGAGTTACGCATGACCATCCTTGGGCCCGACCCGCTCGCGGGGCAAGGCCCCCAGGCCGTCGTGCCCGCGGGTACCATCCAGGGTTCGCGCCTGGCGCCCGGCGGCGACTGGGCCCTCCTCGGCACGACCATGGCCCCGGCCTACGAGGAGGCGGGCTTCCGCCTGCATAGCCGTGAAGGTCTACTCGCGGCGTTCCCGGCCTTCCGCGATCTGATACTATCGCTAACGCGCTAACTCGCCGATCGCTGCCGTTCCGCAAGCTCACTCATTAGGCTACGTAGGCTTTAGCTCTTTCGCTCCAGGGAGTCTATCAGGGGCTCCAGGGCCGCGCCAAGCTTATCACAGGCGGTGATCAGCGCCTTGGCTTCCTTTGGGCTGAGCGAATCGAAAGCGCTCTTGGCCTCGGCGCGGATAGAGCGCTCAACGCTCGATAGGATGGAAGCTCCTGGTTCAGTCAGCATCACTGAACGTGACCGCCTATCGTCGAGGCTTGGCCCGGAGGACAGAAACTCCTTGGCGACGAGATCCCTCACGTAACGGCTGGCGTTTGGAAACGACAGGCCGACCATCTCGCCGAGCCGTCCTATCCTGATGGGCTGGTGCTGGCAGACATGGTCGAGGATGCGATACTCGAGCGGGCTCAGACCGGGCACGCCCTGGCTGAAGCGTAGCCTGAGCAGGCTTCTATCGAGCAGGGGAAGCAGGCGGATAGCGGCGTCCATAAGAAGCGAAAAGTCATCGCGAGCATTTTCAGAGATCATGGCTTAGTATAAACGGGCTGACTAGGATTGACCAGGAGACCCATTATACTTATACATGTATAAGTATATGAGGGAGGCCCCATGGTCACCAACCCGACTATTCTTTACTTCTCAGGCACCGGAAACAGCCTGGCCGCCGCAAGGGCTATGGCCAGGAGATTGCCAGGTTCATCGATCAGGCCTTTATACGATGCCGACTCCGAGACCATGCCCGCAGGGCGGCTACTCGGGCTCGTCTTTCCCGTCCATTTTATGCAAGCGCCGCCGGCGGTACTAAGCAAGGTCGAGGAACTGGTTCCAGCAGATGCGGCATTGTTCGCGATCGCGACGTCCGGGGGCGAAGCCGGTGACGCGCTCGGCCAAGTTGCCGATGCCCTAAAGAAACGTGGCTCAGAGCTCATCGCGAGCGCCCACGTACCCATGGCGGACAACAGCGTCGCACTGAGGACCTCGGAGGAACGTCGCCGAAGCAATGTCGCCGCCGCGAGCGGCATCCTCGATAGGTTGGCGTCGGACATCACGACGGGCGGTACGTCGTCGGGACCGCGCCATCCCCTTGGCTGGCGTCTGGCCGGGACTCTCACCCGAATCGGGATGATGGCGGTTTACGGCTACGACAGGAAACGAATCGATTCAGCCGCATGCACCGGATGTGGAGCATGTTCGCGGGCCTGCCCCGTCGGAAACATAGCCCTGGCAGATAGGACCGCGCATATCGGCGAGAAATGCGTACATTGCTTCGGCTGCCTTCACGCTTGCCCCGCGTCGGCCATACGGTTCGGACGCCTACGCGTCACACCGGAAACCCGGTACGTTCCGCCTGTCCTAGACTAGCCGCGCGGCCGGGTCCTGCGGCGAGACGCAGAGGACGCCCCCGTCCGCGACGAGCTCCGCTCCCGAGACGAAGGAGGCGGCGCCGGAGGCCAGGAAGAGGCAGGCGGCGGCGTATTCCTCGGGGCGGCCCGCGCGGCCGCTCGGGCAGGCCCGGGTCCAGGACGCGTAGCCGTCCGGCCAGGCGTCCGGCAGGTCGTCGCGCCAGACGAGCCCGGGCGACAGGCAGTTGACGCGGAGCCCCCGCGGGGCCAGCTCGAGGGCCGCCGCGCGCGTGTACTGTAGCAGGGCGGCCTTGGCGGCTCCGTAGTGGGCGTGCCCCCGGGCCGGCCTGCGCGCCTCTACCGAGGCGACGTTGACTATGGCCCCTCCCGGCCCCATGAGCGGCGCCAGGGCCCTCGTAAAGAGGTGGGCCGCGAGGAGGCTCGAGTCGACGACGCCCGAGAAGTCGGCGGCCCCGAGCTCGAGGAGGGGCGCGGCCGGATAGGTCCCGGCGTTATTGACTAGGACTGATATCCCCGCCCCGCCGACTCCGCTAGATCCGCTAGCCCCGCCCGCCCAGGCGGCTAGCTCGGAGGCGGCCGCGGCGACCTCGGCCTCGCTCGTCGCGTCGGCGCGGACGAGGAGGTGCCGCCCCGGCCCCGGGAGCCCGGCCAGGACGCGCTCGGCGCGCTCGAGGCCCGAGCGGTAGTGGACGGCCACCGAGGCGCCCGCCGCTGCGAAGGCCGCCGCGATGGCGGCTCCCAGGCCGCCCGAGGCGCCGGTCACCACGACGAAGTCGCCCGAAAAGTCGAAGGACGCGCTACCCATCGCCCTAGCCCGCCCTGGATGGATCCCAGGACAGAGTCCTCGAGCCGAAGAGCGCCTCGAGGGCCGCGACGTAGAC
>CAZNNA010000044.1:0-15547 GCA_964573825.1 uncultured Treponemataceae bacterium | reverse complement strand
GACGCGCGATGGGCGGGCCGCCGGCGTCGAGCCTGGGCCCCGATAGGATGGGGTTCATAGGCCGAGCCTCCGCCCGAGGGTCGTTCCCAGGGACGCTACGAAGAAGGCGACGAGCCAGGCTCCGCCGCCCCTCAGCAAGGCCCAGGAGGGGGATCGGTAGTCCATCGCGGCGACGGCCGAATCGCTCGGGGCGGCGGACGTACCGCCGTTCGAGTAGACGGCCGCCCGGGTCACGGCCCTGCCTCGGTCGGAGACGATCAGGGCGTAGGGGCCGGCGGGTTGGCGTCCAAGGTCGACGAAGAAGCGGCCGGGCGCCACCGCTTCCAGGAGGCCCTCGTAGGCCGTTCGCCCGGCCCGGTCGGCGAGGAGGGCGCTCGGCTCCACGAGGAAGTCTCCCCGTATCGAGGCCGATAGGCCGTCGGCCGTCTCGGTGATAGTCAGCGCCGGGGGGCTCTCCGTCAGCAGGCCGGAGAGGACGGCGTCGAGGGCGGACAGGGTCTCGGCTCGCGCCAGGAACTCCTTGCCGTAGCGTCCGTAGAGGTCGCTAGCGTAGACTATCGTCGCCCGGGAACCGACCCGACGCGAGGCCAGGAGCGGGTCCCCGAGTGCGCTCGAGAAGAGCGCCAGGGATTCGGGCCCGAGGCCGAGCCTGGCCATGCCGTCGACGTGGCCGGACGGAGAGCCCGCCAGGTCGAGGACATCGACGCGCTCCTCGGCGAAGAGCGCGCGGGACAGCTCCCTCCGGTCGGCCACGATGAGAGAGGGTACGTCCGAGGCGTCCGATACCCGGTAGAAGCGGCCGCCCGAGCCGGAGGCGATCTTCGTGAGCAGCGCCCGGTCGAACTCAGGCCCCACGGCCATGGCGGAGACGACGATGCCCGAGCGGAAGGCCCTGGCGGCCAGGGCGTCGAAGTCGGCCGGGGCGCTGATGCCGTCGGACACGACGACGACGCGGCGCTCGGGGAGGGTCGAGCCCTCGAGGGCCTCGATGCAGGCTTCCAGTGCCGGCGCCAGTGCGGTGCCGCCCCCGGCGCTGAGCGGCGCGAGCCCCTTCGCGGCGTCTAGCTCGGCCACGGGCGCCAGGGGCGAGAGCCAGCTGTGCTCCTCGTCGAAGAGGAGGATGCCGGCCAGGTCGCTCCCCTTGAGGTTAGCCACGAGCTCGAGGCCTACGGCCTTGGCCAGCGATAGCTTGTCGCCGTACATGGAGCCCGAGACGTCTATGGCCACGACCATGGCTACGTCGGGCAGCCGCGACAGCGCGCGGGGAGCGGGCTCGACGGGCAGGATATCCTCGAGCGCCCGCGCGTCGCCTGCCTTGCCGAAGTCTGGCGAGTCTACCGCCAGGAGGAGGCTCCCCGCGCCGCGCCGAACGTACTCGGCCAGGAGGGCGGCGCCCGCGCCGTCGAGCTCGGAGAGGACCGGCCCGTCGAGCGCCACGAGCTCGTAGCCGTAGACGCCGGCCGTAGCCAGGTCGCCGTAGCCGACCTTGCGGACAGGCCGGAGCGCCTCGAGGACGCTCCGGCGTTCCGGGCGCCTCGTGACGAGGAGTACGCGCCTATCGTCGACCTGGGGAAGCATGACGGTAAAGTCGCTCGCGCGGCCGCCGGCCTCTAGGCGCAGTGATAGGGGTCCGGGCCGGTCCGGGTCGGGCAGGGCGGCCGTGAGGCGGGCGTCGCGGGCAAGCCGCTCGGTCCTGGCGAGCGTCGCCATGCGGGACGCCTGCGGCGCGGTTTCGGGCGAGGCCTCCGTATCCCGCGACGCCGCCGCGACGAGCGCGGCGGGGCCGTCGCGCCCGGCCTCGTCCACGAGGGCGCTGATCGTGGCGCTCGAGCCGTCGCCCGGGCAGGTAACGGCGTAGGCGGCAAGGGGACCGGGTCTGCCTACGCCCGCTTCCAGGCGGACCGGTAGTCCGACGGACCGATAGAAGGCCCGGGCCGACTCTATCTCGCGCGCGCTCGGCCGGCCTGGGAGTACTATCCGCGGTATCTCGAGCCTACCGGGCCTCGCGGCGGCCGCGCGCGCCGACGCATCGGCGAGGGCCTCGCCGACCGGGACTCCCGCGTAGGCGCGCTCGGGCAGGAGGAAGGCCGGCAGCGGAAAGGGGAGGCCGGCGGCGTAGGCCGCGAGGCAGGCCAGGGGTAGCGCGGCCAGGGCTAGGCGGAGCGCGCGGCCCGGGCCGCGCCGAGGAGTTGGGTCGTCGACCGATTCGCCCTTGAGATTCGCCATGGTTCGGACTATTCTAATACGGTATGGCCGGGCGGACAACGATAATCCCTCCGGCGCCTAAAACCGCAACCGAGGATCATCGCATGGAAGCCAAGTCACTATCGCCTTTCTTCGACGCCGCGAGCGACGTCTTCTCCCAGATGTTCGGCGCCGCCGTCAAGCGCTCGCAGCCGCGTACGCTCCAGGGTTCCGAGGATCACCGCTGGGAGGTGTCAGGCCTGCTCGGCATCGCCGGGGCTCATCAAGGCGTCGTCGCCCTACGCTTCACCCTCGCTACGGTGGATGCGCTCCTCAAGGCCTCGGGCGTCGAGACGAGCGGCGAGCAGGATAGGCTCGCGACCGCCTCGGGCCTCGTCGCCGAGATAACCAACATCGTGGCCGGCAACGCCATAGGCGGCTACCCCGACCATCCGCTGGAGATATCGCCGCCCGTCGTCATCAAGGGCAAGAACCACCAGATCACCTGGCCCAAGATAGCGCCCGTCGTCGCCGCGGAATTCTCCTCGAGCATGGGCGACTTCGAGCTGGCCGTCTGCTTCAACGGGAGCTGAGCCCGTTCGGCCGCCGCTTAACGACGATCTGACTCGTTCCTCATCCTAGCCTAGCTCCTCCGCGCGACCATGGGGTACCGGAGGGGGTGTCCCATGCGCTATGCCTCGGTCGTATCTTCCTGGAGGCTCGCCGCGCCGCTCGCTCGGCGCCTCTTCGTCGAGCCGTACGGAGCGGTAGCGACGCGCCCCCCTCGCCTGCCCGAGGGGGCCTTCCTGCTCGCTGCCAATCACGCGAACGCGGCCGACCCCTTCGTGCTCGGCTCCTTCCTCGATAGGCCCGTCCGCTACATGGCCAACCTCGAGGGCGTTTCCGCCATATCGGCCGCCGCCGGCGCGGCCCTGGGGGCCTTCGGCAAGCGCAAGGGCGTGCCGGACTACGCGGCCCTGCGCTTCGCCCTGGCCGCCCTGCGCCGGGGCGAGCCCGTGGGCATCTTCCCCGAGGGCGATAGGAGCTGGGACGGCGCGACGGCCCCTATCGGCTCGGGAGTCGCGCGCCTGGCCCGGTTGGCCGGCGTGCCGATCGTGGTCGCGTTACAGAGGGGGTCGTACCTGAGCCGCCCGCGCTGGGCTCGCCGAAAGCGGATTGGGCGATGGGAGGTAGAATTCGATGTCATCGATACGGCGGGCGAGTCCTCCCGGGGAGAGCGGGCCGTGGCCGCTCGCCTCGAGGCCGCCCTCGGGCACGATGACGTCGCCTGGGCCAGGCGGAACGATATCCGCTTCGAGTGCCCCGCCCCGGCCGCGGGGGCGGCGCGCGCTCTCTGGGCCTGCCCGCTCTGCGGTTCGCACGGCCTCCTTACGGACGACGATACCGCGGTTCGCTGCCCGGCCTGCGGCGGCAGCTGGCTCCTGGACGCGGCCTGCGGGGTGCGCCTGCGGAGCGGCCACGGAGGACGGTTCCTCGACGCGCCGCGGATCGAATCCGTCGTCGATATGCCGGCCTGGCTGGCCTGGCAGCGCGAGTACGCGCGGCGCCTCCTGCCTCGCGGCGGCGAGGTGCTCGAGGATTGCTTCTCGCTCGAGCGCCTGGACGCTCCCGCGGGCTATGGGCGAGGCTCGCTTACGGCCTCCCGGAGGGGCCTCCTCTTCGCGCCCTACGGCGGAGGCCGCTCCCTCCTCTTCAAGGCGGCGGGCATCGACGGCTTCGTGGATAACTTCGCGCGGAGCTTCTCGTTCTCCTACGGCCCCGAGCGCTGGCGCCTACGGCCGCTCCAGGAGACGCATACGCTCATGTGGATAGACCTCGTCGAGGCCGCCCGGGCGGCGGCCCGAGCGGAACGGGGACCGACGGAGGCTTGGCAGGCCTAGCGGATCGAGGGGAACGGAGGAAACGAATGAAGGGTAAGGCAGGGGTATCCGGGTTCTTGCAGTCCAAGGCCGTCATGGGGCTCGTGCGGGGATTGCCTTCGGCCTGCGCGGCGGCGCTCGTTACCGCCCTCGCCTGGCTCTATCACCTGTTCGACGCGGGCGAGCGGCAGGCCTTCCGCCGGGGATTCTACTGCTTCTCGCGGGACCGGGATCGGAGCGAGCGGATCCGCCTGTATCGCAAGGCGCGCGAGGGGCTCTACGAGCATTACTTCGAGAAGATGCTCGTGGCGGCTAAGCCCCGCGACTACCTGGAGCGCTACCTGCGGCGCCGGGCCTCCTTCGTCAACGAGGAGAGCCTGCGCGAAGCCCACGAGAGAGGCAAGGGCGTGCTCCTCGTCACGGCGCACTGGGGCGCCATAGAGCTCCTTCCCGCCCTCCTATGCTTGCGCGGGTACCCGGTGACCGTCATCCTCGAGACGAGCACGACGCTCCTCGCCCGCGCCCTCGCGGAGCACGCCAGGCGCTACGACGTCGAGCTTCTCATAGCGAGCGAGGGGACCCGGGTCCTCGATGCCGCCCTCGGCGCGCTACGGCGCGGGCGCGTCCTCGTTACGCAATGCGACGAGGTCGACGCCTGGCGCCGGCGCCGCGGGCGCACCGTGCGGCTCTTCGACAGGGACCTGTTCTTCGACCATACCATCGATTTCATCGCGGACCGGACCGATTCGGCCGTCGTGGGCGTGTTCTGCAGGCGGCTCGGCGCCAGGCGCTATCGCTTCATAGCCGAGCCGATCGCGCTCGAGGGTAAGGGCTCGGAGGCCGCCATCAAGTCCCTCAGGCTCTGGGAACGCTATGTCATCGAATCGCCCGAGCAATGGTACCAATGGAAGAAGTGGCCCGACATGCTCGTCCCCGCGTCTTGACAGCGCGCGACCCCTCGAGGTAGTGTTTCTCCGATGAGTAACGAACGATACGTCCAGTCAAGCCATCTCCATCATCACGTCCACGGAAACGCGGTCGCGATGATCGTTTGGCCCTAGCCCCCCCGGGGGACGATGAAGGGACGACGCGCCGGCCGCCTTGGCCGGCGCTTTCGTTTCCATGGGGCTCCTTGAGCCTTCCGTGGGCGGCGCCGACCGGGCGAGCCTCGAACGGAAGGAGCTACGATAGCCATGGAACGAAACGACGCGACGCTCAGGCTCGCGCTGCCCAAGGGCAGGATGCAGGAAGGGGTGGCCCGGCTCCTCGCCGAGGCCGGCCTCGACATGCGGGCCTCCGAGCGGGACTACCGGCCGGCCGCCCGCGTGGACGGCCTCGACGTGAAGATCCTCAAGCCCCAGAACATCGTGGAGATGCTTGAGGCCGGGAGCCGCGACCTCGGTTTCGCCGGGGCCGACTGGGTGGCCGAGCTGGGCGCCGGCCTCGTCGAGGTGCTCGACACGGGCCTCGATCCCGTGCTCCTGGTGGCCGCGGCCCCCGCTGCCCTGCTTTCGGGTGGATGCCTGCCCGAGCGCGGCCCCCGCGGCGAGCGCCTCGTCGTCGCCAGCGAGTACGAGTCCCTGACCAAGGCGTGGATGTCCGCCCGCGGCCTGGACGCGACCTTCGTGCGTTCCTACGGGGCCACCGAGGCCTTCCCTCCCGAGGACGCCGACTGCATAGTCGATAACAGCGCCTCCGGTTCCACGCTTCGCGCCAACGGCCTCTCCGTAGTGGACGAGGTGATGAGGAGCACGACGCGGCTCTACGCCAATCCCCGCGCCATGGACGACCCGGAAAGGCGCGAGCGCGTAGAGTGGTTCGCCATGCTCCTCAGGAGCGTCCTCGAGGCGCGCTCGCGGGTCATGCTCGAGGTCAACGTCGACGCCGCGAGGCTCGCCGCCCTCATAGCGATACTACCCGCCATGAAGGAGCCCACGGTAGCGCCCCTCCTCGGCGACTCGGGCTTCGCCGTCAAGGTGGCAGCGCCCCGCGCCTCGCTCCCAAGGCTCATACCGGCCATAACGGCGGCCGGCGGCACGGGCATCGTCATAACCGAGCCCTCTCAGATAGTGCCATGAGCGAAATCGTATCATCGGAAGCCGCCGTACCATCGATAGCTACCGCAGCCTATTCGCCCAGGCGGCCCGACCCGGCCTTGCGCCTGCTCCTCGACGCCAACGAGGGGCGCGCCCCCGGGGCGGCCCTATCGGCCATGCGCGGCGTCCCTGACGCCGCCCTGTCGCGCTATCCCTCGACCCGCGCCCTCGAGGGGGCCCTGGCCGCCTCCTGGGGCGTCGAGCCCGGGCGCGTCGTGGTGACGGCCGGAGGGGACGAGGCCATCATGCGCATCGTCGCCGCTAGCCTCGGTCCCGGCTCGAGCCTCCTACAGTACGAGCCGGCCTTCGAGATGTTCGGCGCCTACGCCCGGGGACGCCTGGCGCGAGTCCGGGGCCTCCGCTGGCTAGAGGACGAGCCCTTTCCCCTCGCCGGCACGCTCGCGGCCCTGAGGGACGACCCGTCCATAGGGCTCGTCGCGCTCGTGTCGCCGTCCAACCCCAACGGACTGTCGGTGCCACGAGCGGCGGTCCGCTCCGTTGCGGAGGCCTGCGCGGCGTCGGGGGCTGCCCTGCACTTCGCCGCGGCCTACGGGGAGTACGCCGACGACGACCCGAGCGCCGAGCTCGTCGCCGCCGGGTGCGCCTACGTGGTGCGGAGCCTGTCCAAGGCCTACGGCCTCGCGGGCCTGCGCGTCGGCTACGCCATCGCGCCCGGCGAGCCCGAGGCGGCCGCCCTCAGGGCGGCGGGCTCGCCGTACCCCTGCGCCGGGCCTTCGCTCCTGGCCGCCCTGGAAGCCCTGGCCGACAGGCCCGCCATGGAGTCCTCCGTCGGGCAGGCCCGGCTCGAGCGTACGGCGATTAGCGAGCGGCTATCCTATCTCGGCGCCCGAGTCGCCCAGGGCCAGGCCAACTTCGTCCTGGCCCGCGTTCGCGACCCGGCGGCCCTGGCCGCCCGGCTCCGGGCCCTCGGCATAGCCGTTCGGACGTACCGGGGCCGGACCTACCTGGAGGACGCCGTTCGCATAGGCTGCCCCCACGACCCCCGAGGCTTGGTCGAGCTCCTGGCCGCCCTCGATAGCTGCGAGGACTGCCTGCGCCGCGAGGCCTCCCTATGAGCTACTCGAACGGTCAATCGGCCCGCGCGGCGAGCCTCGAGCGCCGTACCCGGGAGACGGGCGTCTCCGTGAGCCTCAGCCTGGAGCCCGGTACCGTGGAGGTGAGCACCGGCATAGGCTTCCTCGACCACCTGGTCTCGAGCCTGGCCCTGCACGCGGGCTTCTCCCTGTCGCTTACCTGCGCGGGCGACCTTGTCGTCGACGATCACCACAGCGCCGAGGACTGCGCCCTGGCCCTGGGCCAGGCGTTGGGCGCGGCCCTGGGCGACAAGGCCGGGATAGCTCGCTTCGGCTACGCCTACGCGCCCCTGGACGAGGCCCTGGCCCGCGCCGTCGTCGACCTATCGGGGCGGCCTTGGGCCTCGGTGCGCCTTAAGCTACGCCGCGAGGCGCTCGGTGGCCTGGCCTGCGAGAACGTCGGGCACTTCCTTACGAGCCTGGCGATAGCCGCCCGCATGACCCTGCACGTCGACGCGCTCCGGGGCGGTAACGACCACCACAAGGCCGAGGCGGCCTTCAAGGCCCTGGCCCTGGCGCTCAAGGCCGCGGTAGCCCTCGATCCCGCCCGGGCCGGCGCCGTTCCCAGCGCCAAGGGGGTCCTATGAGCGCCCGTCCCGACTGCCTCATCGTCGATACCGGCCGCTCCAACGCCGCCAGCCTGGCCGCGGCCCTCGAGCGGGCGGGCGCCGGCCCCCGCCTGGCCGTAGACCCCGGCGCCGTCCGCGTGGCGCCCGACGCCGTCCTACCGGGCGTCGGAGCCTTCGGCCCCGTCGCGGAGCGCCTTCGGGCCTCGGGCCTGGGCGCGGCCCTCGCCGTGCGCCTCGCGGAGGGTAGGCCGACGCTCGGCGTCTGCCTGGGCATGCAGCTCTTCTTCGAGCGTAGCGACGAGAGCCCCGGCGCCTCGGGCCCTGTATCCTCGGGCCCCGTATCCTCGGGCCCCGTATCCTCGGGCCCCGGGACCATGGGCCCCGGCGGGGTAGGGGCGCTTAAGGGCGTCATCGAGGCCTATCCCTCGGCCGTGCCTTCGCCCCAGTTCGGCTGGAACCGTGTAGGCCCCTCGGGCGACTACGCCTACTTCGCCAACTCCTACGCGCTCAAGGCCCCGCCGCCCGGTTGGCTCGTAGCCCGGGCCGACTACGGCGGGCCCTTCGTCGCGGCCCTGGAGAGGGGATCCGTGCTGCTATGCCAGTTCCATCCCGAGCTGTCCGGGTCCTGGGGCCTGGCCCTGCTCGGGCGCTGGCTTGACAAGGGGGCGGGGCGACTGGACGGGCCCATGCTCGCGGGCGCCCTCGGCGAGCCTGTCCCCGCAGGCCGGGCGGCCGGGCGGGCCTCGAGCTGCGCCAGGCTCATACCCTGCCTCGACGCCAAGGACGGCCGCGTGGTCAAGGGCGTGCGCTTCGAGGGGCTCCGCGACTCGGGCGACCCGGCCGAGCTCGCGGCTCGCTACGAGGCCGAGGGGGCCGACGAGATCGTCGTCTTGGACATCTCCGCCGGCGTCGAGGGGCGGGCCACGGCGCTCGAGACCATACGGGCCGTACGCCGCGCGGTGGGCCTACCGATCTGCGCGGGCGGGGGCATAGCGACGCTAGCCGACGCCGAGCGGGCCCTGGCGGCCGGGGCGGACAAGGTCTCCATGAATTCGCGGGCGTATCGCGAGCCGGGCCTCCTGTCCGCGGTGGCCGGGGAGTTCGGCCGCCAGGCCTGCGTCGTCGCTATCGACGCGACCCGAGCCGGCGAGACCCAATCCGGCTCGAAGGGCGCCGACGCGAGGCGATCGAGCGGCGGGGCCCTCGTCGTCCTCGACGCGGGGCGGACCGTCACCGATACGCCCGTCCGCGACTGGGTCGCCCGCGCCGTGAAGGCCGGGGCCGGCGAGATCCTCCTTACGAGCCGGGACCGGGACGGTACGCGCTCGGGCTACGACCTCGGGCTCATAGCCGAGGCCCGGGAGGCCGCCGGCTGCGTACCTATCATCGCCTCGGGAGGGGGAGCCGGAGCGGCCCACGCCGTGGAGGCCCTGGCGGCCGGGGCCGACGCGGCCCTCCTCGCGGGGGTCCTGCACGACGGCTCGTCGAGCCTGCCGTCGATCAAGAACGAGATGCGCCGCCTAGGCGCGGAGGTGCGTATATGCTGATCCCATCGATAGATATCATGAATGGAAGAGCCGTCCAGCTGGTACGCGGCGAGCGCCTGGAGCTCGACTGCGGCGATCCCCTGGAGCTGGCCTCCCGCCTGTCGGTGCTCGGAGAGCTGGCGGTCGTCGACCTGGACGCGGCCAGGGGGACGGGCTCCAACCTAGAGCTCGTCACCGCGATAGCCTCTCGCTACCCCTCGCGCGTGGGCGGCGGCATCAGGGACGAGGCGACGATGCGCCGACTCCTCGACTCGGGCGCCAGGGCCGTCATGGTCGGCACCATGGCCACGCCCGACTTCCTCTCGGCCTTCCCGGCCGAGCGCCTCGTCGCGGCCCTGGATAACGACGGCGGCGAGGTCGTCGTATCGGGCTGGCGCGCGCGGAGCGGTCAGCGGGTCCTGGAGCGGGCCGAGGCGCTCGCGCCCTACGTCTGCGGCTTCCTCGTCACCGACGTGGCGATAGAGGGCTCCTTGGCCGGGTCGGACGTCCGGGGCGCGGCCGACCTCGTCGCGGCGCTTAGGAGACTCGGCTTCCGGGGCACGGTGACCGTAGCCGGCGGCATCACGAGCGCCGCGGAGGTGGCCGCCCTCGACGCCGCCGGGGCCGACGCCCAGGTGGGCATGGCCCTCTATAAGGGCCTCCTCGACCCGGCCGAGGCGCTAGCCGCCTGCCTTAGCTCCGACCGGCCGGACGGGCTCTGGCCCACGGTGGTCTGCGACGAGGACGGGGTGGCCCTGGGGCTCGCCTATTCCGACGCGGAGAGCCTCAAGGCCGCCCTTTCCGAGCGCCGGGGAGTCTATCGCTCGCGCGCGAGAGGGCTCTGGCGCAAGGGCGAGTCGAGCGGGGCGACGCAGGAGCTCCTGCGCGTCGACGCGGACTGCGACCGCGACGCGCTCCGCTTCACCGTCAGGCAGGCGGTCCCGGGCTTCTGCCATCGCGGCTCGCGGACCTGCTTCGGGCCTCCCGGGCCGGCCGGCTTCGGAGGGGAGGCGAGGGGCTTCGGGCTGCTCTCGGAGACGGCTACGAGGCGCCTGGCCGAGCTGGCGAGTGACGTGGCGCCGGTGGGTTCCTACACGGCGCGGCTCTTCTCCGAGCCGGGGCTCCTCGCGGCCAAGCTGGCCGAGGAGGCCGCCGAGCTGGCCGAGGCGGCGGGGCCCGAGCGAGCCGCGAGCGAGGCGGCCGACCTCATATACTTCGCCGCCGTCAAGCTGGCCCGCGAGGGGGCGAGCCTCGCGGACGCGGCGCGCGTCCTGGACCTCCGGGCGCTCAAGGTGAGCCGGCGGCCGGGTAACGCCAAGGCGGGCTACGCCTCGGAAGGAGGCCCGTCGTGGGCGAACGGTATACACTGAGGCGCGTCGGCCTAGGAGAGATAGGCGAGGCGGGAGCGGAGGGCCCGAGGCCGGCCGACGACCCGGCCATCGAGGAGACCGCCAGGGCCATCATGGAGGAGGTCCGGCTCGGGGGCGAGGCGGCCCTAGCACGACTGGCCGCCAGGCTCGACGGCAACGAGGGCCGGCTCTGGTTCGGCCCCGACGACTTCGCCGCCGCCTCCGCCCGCGTGGAACCCGCCGTCATGGCGGCGCTCGAGCGCGCCGCCGGGCGTATCGGTCGCTTCGCCGAGGCGCAGCTGGCCGCCCTCGGACGCGTCGACATAGCCGTGCCAGGCGGTAGGGCCGGCCACGACATCCTGCCCGTGGAGCGGGCCGGCTGCTACGTGCCCGGCGGTCGCTACCCCCTGCCCTCGACGGCGCTCATGACGGCCCTCGTCGCCAGGACCGCAGGGGTGCCGGACGTGGCCGTGGCCTGCCCCCGGCCGACCGATATCGTGCTGGCAGCCTGCGGGCTATCGGGCGCCCGAGTACTCCTGGCCGCCGGGGGCGCCCAGGCCGTGGCGGCCTTCGCCTACGGCGCGGGGCCCTTGGCTCGCCGCGACGTCATAGCAGGGCCGGGCAACCGCTACGTGGCGGCCGCCAAGCGCCTGGCCCAGGCCGTAGCGCGTACCGACGCCCCGGCCGGGCCGAGCGAGCTCCTCGTGATAGCCGACGAGTCGGCCGATCCCCTGACGGTGGCCTGGGACCTCCTGGCTCAGGCCGAGCACGACCCGGACGCCCTGCCGGCCCTGGCCGCCACGAGCGAGGCCGTCGTGGCGGCCGTGGAGGAGGGGCTCGGGCAGGCGCTCGGCGTCCTGGCCGCTCGGAGCCCCGAGGCGGCAGCCGTCGCCGGCGCGGCCCTGGCCAACGGCTGGGCCTTCGCCTCGCCCGACCGAGCGGAGCTCGCGGCGGCTGCCGATCGCCTAGCGCCCGAGCACCTGGAGCTCTGCGTGGCCGAGCCCGAGCCCCTGGCCTCCCTCTGCCGCAACGCCGGCGCCGTCTTCTTAGGCTCGGGCAGCGCCGAGGCCCTGGGCGACTACGGCGCCGGCCCCAACCACACCCTGCCCACGTCGGGCCGGGCTCGCTCGAGCGGCGGCCTGTCGGTATACGATTTCATACGCGTCAGGACCTGGCTCAGGATGGACGAGGGACGCGACGATCCTATCGCGGCCGACTGCGTCGTCCTCGCGGAGGCAGAGGGACTCCTAGCCCACGCCGAGTCGGCCAGGCGCCGAATGGGACCCCGTCGATAGATGCTATTCTAGAAGTGAATGCCGGCAACGGCGCCGCGATCAGCAGCGCACCGCTAGCGTGTCGAGGACGGCTCGGATGGACTCGCCCGCCACCGGCTTCGTGAGGAAGCCCGCCGGGCAGAGCGCGGAGGCGCGTTCGCGGGTACTGCTATCGTCGAAGGCCGTCGTGAAGATGACCGGCACGCCGTAGCGGTCCTTGAGTATCCTGGCCGCCTCTATGCCGTCCATGGAGCCGTCCATGCGTACGTCCATGAAGACGACGTCGGGGCGGTCCCTCTCGACGCTCTCTATGCAGCGCTCTCCGGAGGCGCAGAGCCCCGACACGTCGTGGCCGAGCTTGCGCAGCATGGAGCTCAGGCCTAGAGCGATGATGCGTTCGTCCTCGGCTATCACGACCTTCATGGATGCCCTCCCGCGCACCTAGAAAGGTACGACCGGGGAGGCCGCGATTCCAGGCCGGAGGGCGTAGACATTCGTCTAAAGGGCTGCGGGGCTTGGTAGCCGGTTCCCCTCGATGGATGGTCACGAGCGGGCGCAAGCGTTGACGCCTCTCGTTCGGAAGGCTACGATACCCGCATGATCCGATCCGGGATCCTGTCCCGTTCCTTCCGAGTCGCTATCAGCCTCTTGGCCGCGCTAGCGGCTTGCTCCTGCGAGGGGCGCCGAGCCGGCGACGGCCGATCGGCGTCGCCGGTGCCAAGGACGTACTCGAGCGAGGACGGGCGCTACGTCGTCGTGCTGCATCCGGGAGCTGCGGAGGAACTCGCTGGGCCCATCCTGGCGAGGCTCGCCGCCGAGGGCGGACGTATCAGGGACCACCTCGGCGTTACCGATACCACCCCCTACGCCGTGCACGTTCGCGGGAATAGCGGCGATTTCCTGCGCGCCATGGAATCCTCGATCGGGACGTCGTACCCGGGAGCCTCCGGCTTCATAACCGGTCGCTATCGCGCCGAGATCCTGGCTACCTCGGGCGCGCCGCAGGAAGCCTTGCACGAGTACGCCCATTCCATGTCGCTATTCATCAAGCCTCGCTGGTATAACCGTCCCCGCTGGCTATGGGAGGCCCTGGCGACCTGGGAGTCGGGCGAGTTCTTCCATCCGTCGACTATCTCCGACGTACGGGTGGGTATCTTCCCGACCCTGGCCGAGCTAGACCTCGATCATAATAGCGGCGCGCGCCTCGTGTACGAGGTGGGCTACTTGCTGTTCGAGTACCTGCTCGACGGTTGGGGCATGGAAACCGTGAAGGAGCTGATCCGGCAATCCGGGGACGTGCCCGGCGTGCTCGGCCTCCCGGTAGAGGAGTTCGAGAGACGCTGGAGGGAGTTCGTCACGGAGCGCTATCTCAAGGCGCCCTGAACGGCGGGCCTGGGAGGCCGAGGACTCGAGGCCCTAGAGCCGACGCGAGCGCTCGCGCCCGTTCGACTCCCCCGCCTCTCGCTTTTAAAACTGAATCCCCCATGAAGGGGGCTCCAGTTCTTGGAGGGGGGGGGAGTCGAACCCCCGTCGCGCGCATCCATGCGCGCTCCCTCCGACCCGCCTCCGGGCCGGTGCTCGCTTCCTGCTCGCACATCGGCAAGAACACGAGGGGGATACCCCCTCGAGCGACGGCAAGCCGCCGCTCTCACCCCCGCGACGCTGCGAGTCTCGCGTCGCATGGTTCGACTCCCCCGTAAAACAACAGACTCTGCTTTCGCAGAGTCCGTTGTTTTGGAGGTGGGGGGAGTCGACCTTCCAGCCTCGGACCTCCTGTCCTCGGCTTCCAGGCCGGGGCGCTCGCTTCCGCGGCCATCCATGGCCGCTTTTCCTCGCTAACGCTCGGCGCTCGCGCCCGTTCGACTCCCCCCGCCTCTCGCTTTAAAAACTGAAGCCCCCATGAAGGGGGCTCCAGTTTTTGGAGGTGGGGGGAGTCGAACCCCCGTCCTACCACGCGGAAGGAAGGCTTCTACAGGTTTAGGCGGCCTTTCGAGTTGTCGGGAGGCGGGCGGCGGGCCGCCGCGCTTTCGCCTCCGTATCCCGCTTGGTGTCCCCCCAGCCCCGCGGGCATGGCGGGGGGGTACGCCCTGGTCGGGTTACAGACCGTACGCGGCGCTCAGAGCGGGGCGCCGCGGGGTCCGTCGCTATCGGCGCTTACGCGGCGAGAGCGAAATTGCCGTTGTCGTTGGCAATTAAAGCTTTGCCGAGAGTAGGAGGTCGGCACTCCACCTGCGACCCGCGAACCGGACCGTGACAGTCGAAACCGGGGCACCCCCCGATACTAGCTAAGGATATCGACGGAGGCCGCGCGGGTCAAGCCGACTCGGGACGCTCGGCGGCGGCTATGACGCAGCCGCCCAGTACGAAGCCCTCGTCGTCGTAGAATACCGCGGACTGGCCCGGGGCAGCCGCTCGCTGGGGCTCGTCGAAGTCTATCCGCGCCGCCTCGCCCTGGACGCGCACCCTGGCCCTGGCCGGCCTATGGTTCTGGCGTATGCGAACGAAGGCCGCGAAGGGCCCTCCCTCGAGCGATGGGTCGTGGAGCAGGGCGTCTACCCCCTGGATCGCGGAACAGAAGAGCGAGGCGTTGCTCGATACGACGACGCGGTTGCGGGCGGCGTCTATGGCGCTCACGTAGAGGGGCTCGGGGCCGGTCGACACGCCGAGGCCGCGGCGCTGGCCTATGGTGTAGTGGACTATGCCTCGGTGACGGCCTATGACGCGGCCGCCCTCGTCGACTATGTCTCCCGACTCCTCGTCGCCGAAGAGGCTCGCGTAGCCGCCCGAGACGAAGTCCTGGCTCTCCGGCTTCTCGGCTACCGCCAGGCCCAGGCGGCGCGCCTCGTTCCGCACGGCGGCCTTGGAGTAGTCGCCGAGCGGGAAGGCGAGTCCCGCGAGTAGCTCGGGAGCCAGGCGGTGGATGAAGTAGCTCTGGTCCTTGGCTTCCTCCACGGCGCGCCTAAGGATGGGGCGCCCGCCTCGGAGGCCGATGCGCGCGTAGTGGCCCGTGGCGAAGCAGTCGAAGTCCAGTCCCTGCGCTCGGGCCTTCTCGAGGAGGAAGCCGAATTTCATCTCCGCGTTGCAGCGTACGCAGGGATTGGGCGTCCGCCCCGCGCGGTACTCCCGCCGGAAGTAGCCCAGGATGCGCTCCTCGTACTCCGCGGAGAGGTCGATGGCGTGGAAGGGCGCGCCTAGCCGCTCGCAGAGGGCCGCGGAGGCCTCTATGTCTTCCTTCTCGCCCGGGCCGTAGCAGGCATCGCTCTGACTGGCGGCGCCATGATAGGCGGCGCCGAGCGGCTCGGCTTGGGCCACGGAGGCGCCCTCGCGCCATATGCTCATGGTAAGGCCCAAGACGACGGCTCCGGCCTCGGCTAGGAGGGCCGCCACGGTGGAGGAATCGACGCCGCCGGACAGCCCGACGGCTACCCGGCGACCGGCGAACGCTCGTAGGTCTATATCGCTCATCGCTCCGATACTAGCGCGAAGCGCTCGGGGCAGGCAAGGATAGCGGCGCGGGGGCGTGCATGCGATGCGGTTGTTGTGGTATATTGAGCGTGGTGATCATAAAAAAACCC
>CAZNNA010000043.1:14601-15746 GCA_964573825.1 uncultured Treponemataceae bacterium | reverse complement strand
GTCTGTACGACCTTGGTCTTGATGTTATAGTTGCGCTGGATGCCGAAAGGCAGCTTGAAATGCAGGCCCGCCTCGGCGACCTTGGTGAACTTGCCGAGCGTGAGCACGACTGCCTGTTCGGTCTGGTCGACGACGAAGAAGCTCGTCGATCCGAACGCGATTACCGCTACGGCGATCACTATCAGAACGACCGTGCCGACCTTGATGGGGCCGCGCATCGGCGTGACGTTACGTTCTGCCATGAACCCTCCTATGGTGTAGTCCAATGGTACCGCCTGAACGGCTCGCGATCAAGCTAATACTATTTTTTTACGCGTCGCAAGGGCGTATCGCCTCGACGAGCGCCTCGGCGCTGGGTAGGGCGAGCGTTGCGAGCGCGGCTGCCGCGCCTTCCAGGCAATCGACCCCGATGGCCCCGCGTAGGGTCGAGAGGGCCCAAGGCGAGAGGGGAGCCGCCACGGATCGAGCCCCGTCGAACCCGGCGCCCGCGGGGAGGCTCACTACGGCTGAATGGAGGAGGTACGAGCCGCCTATCGATGTCGCCCCGGCCTCGCGGCGGCCTAGCGGTGCGCCGCCATACTTACCGTCGCCGGCTAGGGGATGGCCGCGGGCGCTCGCCTGGGCCCGGATCTGGTGCGTACGCCCCGTACCGAGCTCTATGAGGGCGAGCGTCAGCCCGCGCGCCGCGAGGAGGGGATACGCGCGCGATAGCGCCGCCAGGCCTCCGCTCCCGACTCGGCTCAGCCGCGCCTCGCCGTCCCGCGATAGCTCGTCCTCCCAGGTCTCCGGCTCCTCTAGCTCGCCCGAGAGCAGGGCCAGGTAGGCCTTGCCGACGCGGCCGGCTCGTAGGGCCTCGCTGAACGCGCGCGCGCCCGCCTGGCTGGCCGATACGACGAGGGCGCCCGAGGTGTTTCGGTCGAGCCTATGGAGCGGCCCGGGCGAGAAAGCCAGGGAAGCGGCTATCCTCCTAGCGAAGTAGGCCCGCGCTAGCTCGTCGAGGCCGCCCGGGCCGTGGCTCAGGAGGCCCCGCGGCTTATCGACGACGCAGAGGTCCTCGCCCTCGACCAGGATGAGGCGAGCGAAGGCGGCAGCGTCGCGTACAGTAGACGCGTCGCGCGCGGTAGCCGCGTCGCATGCGTCGGCCG
>CAZNNA010000043.1:0-14501 GCA_964573825.1 uncultured Treponemataceae bacterium | reverse complement strand
GCGTCGCGTACAGTAGACGCGTCGCGCGCGGTAGCCGCGTCGCATGCGTCGGCCGCGTCGCGCGCGGCGCCAACCTCGGTCGAGGCGGTCGACTCGCTGGGGCGGGCGCGGAGGAGCCCCGCGGGCAGGCGTAGTTCCACGACGTCGCCGTCCTGGGTGCGGTACGAGCCGTCGACGCGCCTTTGGCCTACGCGAACCGAGCCTTCCCTGAAGAGCCTATAGATGGCCGATAGCGGCATCTCGGGGTAGACGGCGCGGATGATGCGATCGAGCCTGCGCCCGACGTCGTCGGGACCGAGCTCGAGCCTTTCGCTGCTCAACTGCATATGGCAATTCCTCGCATACGGCTTGACAAGAGCATGGATTATAACGGAAATTCGCCTGATGGAACAGCAACGCGCGCTCGCAATCGCCGCCATGCTCAGGAATACCGCGTTCGTCTCGGCGGCGGTGAGTCTGTTCATGGCGCAATTCCTAAAGGCCCTCATCGTGCTTTTCGCCAACCGCAAGGCGGGCATACGCGAGATATTCTCTACGCTTCTATGGAAGACGGGCGGCATGCCCTCGAGCCATAGCGCTCTCGTCATATCGATTACCGCCTCGATAGCGTTCTCGAGCGGCGTAGCCTCCGATATCTTCGCCCTGAGTTTCTTCTTCGCCCTCGTCGTCATACGCGACGCCATGGGCGTGCGCCGCTCGGCCGGTCTCCAGGCCAAGGCCCTGAATGCCCTCGGGTTACGCCTTAACAAGCGGATACATGTGCCGTTCAAGCCGGTCAAGGAGATCAACGGGCATACCTTCCCCCAGGTGTTCGTCGGCAGCCTTCTCGGTTTCTTCATCGCCCTAGCGGTGAATACCTTGTAGTGTCGTGGGGAGCCGCGGACGAGCCCTATATCGGGCGGCCCGACGGGTCGCCGCCTTCCTCGCGCTCGCCACGGCCTCGCTCTCCTGCCTGCCCGCGCCGGCTGATGGCTCGGTAGTGGCCGTACCCGCCGTACGCGAGCGGGAGGCCCTGGACGCCTGCCTGGCGGAAGGCATAGCCGTAACGGCTCCGTCCACCGTACTCGTGCCCCTGAGCGATTTCTCCAAGATCGTCTCGGTATCCGCCTCGGAGGCCCTCGCCCGGGCCCTGCCGGGCGATCCCAGGCGGACGCCCTTCCTCGACGAGCTCGGGCGAAGGCTGTCTGCGGTCGATGGAGCGGGTAATCGTTGGTGCCTGCTCTATACCGGCGATCCGGGCGGCTCGCGAGCCGTTACCGCGGCCCTCGACCGGGCCGGGCTACCGTGGATAGGTACGGCTAGCCCGGGAGCGGATAGGAGAATGATCGATTCGACGCCGCTCGCGCTGGCGCTAGCCTTGCTGTGGGGACTGTGGCTCGTCGCGCGCCCTAGGAGAAAGGGCTCCCGGCGGGACGGAGTCCGTCGTAGCGCCTCCTTGCGGCTCACGAAGACCGCTCGTATACGCCTTGGCATAGAGGCTCGAGGACTGGGGCTACGGCTGGCCTCCATCGCCTGCGCCTGGCCCATGCTCGTTCCCCTTCGTCCCGGCTCGACGGCCTTGGGAATAGCGACCATGGCGCTTTTCATGTCCCTGGACGAGGCGCGCCCCGGGGGGAGGGCGGGGCTCCCGGCCCTCAGGCCCCTCTGGCCCGTAGGCCTCCTCGGCGTCCTTATCGCCGCCGTCGCCGTTACCGAGGATGCCTCGATCCTGGCCTACGCCGGCGCGTCGGCGATCCTGCGCGTCGCGTTCGCCAGGGCTCGCGCCTGGCGGTCAGGGCGCTCGGAGAGGCATACCGCCCCGGTCTTTAGCCCCCTGGCGCGGCGAGGCGCCGCGAGTGAGGCCGGCGCGTTGGCGCTCGCGTCATCCGTACCGATGCTCGGGCTCCTCGTCATGGCCTGGGCCCTCGCCTCGCCGCCCGCGAGCGATCCCGTCGGCCCCGGACTGGAATTCGGCGAGCGCCTCGGCGCCGGGGCCGCCAGGCGCCTCCTTACGGATCATCTCGAGTACCAGCGAGCGCTTACCTACGGACGGCTTGGCGAGGCCAGGATTGGCGAGCCCGGCTATACGCCGGCGATACGCTTCGCGGAGGAGAACGGGCGAGTACGGTTGGCGAGCGTCGGCGAGGCGGCCGCGACGAGGCCGGGCCCCGCCGAGGACGAGGCCGAGCCCTCGCCCGCGTTAGCCTTGCTCGCGCGTCGGGCGATAACCGGCGTCGGCGATGCCCGTCCCTAGGGGCGCTTCCGGCCTTGCATAGATGGTATACCTTCTCGCTATAATGGCCTTCGCCGGCGAGGGCCGGCGCATCCCAAGAACGCCGCGAGGTCGTTTGGATCGGGGACCTAGTTGAGAGCATGCGGTTTTAAGAGGGGAGGCATAGCCGCCATGCGGCGAGTCCCCTTTCACGCTGAGCCTATAGAGAATGCCTTCCTCCCGCTCAATGCCGTCGTCCCGCTGCGTAACGGGCCGACGGTCGCCGAGGCCGTGCCAGTCGTATCCATCGGCCAGGAGGTCCGCGAGGGCCAGCTGCTCGCCAAGGCGACGGTGCCGGGAGCCGCTAACGCGCACTCTCCCATCCCGGGCATAGTGCGGCGCATAGAGGCCGCTACCGCTATCGGCGGCTACGATACGGGTACGATTCGCGTATCCCTCGAGGGTTCGTTCAGCGTCCTCGGCAAGCGTCCCGAGCGCTACCTATGGAAATCGCTCAATAAGGCGGATATCGGGCACGTGGCGCAGGAGAAGGGCCTCGTTCGCGTCACTACCGGCGAACCTCTTTACGCGGCGCTCGCGAAGAGGGCCTCTACGCCCGGTTACGCGCTCGTCGTCAACGCCCTGGAGATGGATCCCTACCTGCGCGTAGAGGAGACGCTCCTGGCCCAGAGGCCCCTGGATGTCGTTGACGGTTGCGCCATAGCGGCGCGCGTGGCCGAACCGGGCTCGATACTGTTTGCGATAGACGAAACCTGCGCTCCGGCCGTGGTGGCCAGGCTCAGGGAGGCGCTGGCCTCGGCCGAGCTGGAGATTTCCATACGGTTCTTCAAGCGACGGATCCCGCAGGACATGCCGAGGCAGCTGGCGGACGCGCTCGGCAGGGACGAGGCCTCCATCTTCGTCATAGAGCCGAGCACGCTCGTCTGCCTCCACGACGCCGTCGTCTCCAATAAGCCTCACGTGGAGCAGTACGTCTACGTCGGGGGAGGGGCCGTCAAGCGCCCGGCGGTGCTCAAGGCCAGGATAGGCGCGCCTATAGGCGACCTCCTGGAGGAATGCGGCGGCTTCATAGGCAAGCCCCAGACCATCGTGGTGGGAGGGCCCTTTACCGGAAGGGCGGCCATGGACCTTGACGTCGCGGTGACGAAGACGACGAGGGCCGTCCTGGCCCTGACGGCCGAGGAGGTCAAGCCGGCGCCCGAGCGTCCCTGCGTGCGATGCGGGGATTGCCTGGAGGTCTGCCCGGAGGGGCTCGATCCGTCCATGCTCCTCAAGCTGTTGCGTTCTGGCCGCTCCCGAGAGGCAGTAGCCGCGGGGCTCGCCCGCTGCAGTTCCTGCGGAGCCTGCGCTAGCGCCTGCCGCTCGCGCATTCCGCTCGTTGCCGCCTTCGACGAGGCTAAGTCGACAGGGGTCGACTCGTCGGCGGGGGGGCGACGATGATAGACCGAATGCGCTATCCGCCCTACGTCCACGACTGGAAGACGAGCGCTAAGGCCGCCTGGATCTGCTCGCTGACGCTCGCGCCCGTCGTAGCCTGGTCCTTCTTCCTGTACGGCCCGGGCGTGGCCGTAACCTGGCTATCATCCCTGCTGGCCGCGGTAACGGCGGAGGCCTTGGCCTGCGGGCTCTCCCGCCGCTGGACGCTCGGCGACGGTAGCGCCGTGCTCACGGGGCTCCTCGTCGCGGCCGCCATGCCGCCCTTCATCCCTTTCTACGTGCCCGCCGTTTCCGCGGCCTTCGCGGTACTCATCGTCAAGGCGGCCTTCGGGGGGCTCGGGGCTAACTGGATGAACCCCGCCATCGCCGGCGTCGCCTTCGCCTACGCCAACTGGCCCAAGGCGATGCGCGAGTGCGTCCTGCCTCGGGTGGTAGCCGGCGTAGACGGCATGAGTTCCTCTACGCCCCTATCCTTCGCCAAGGGGCTGGCCAGCGGAGTCGATATGGGCGTCATGGACGCCCTGCGCGGCGCGTCCTACCCCTTATCCGCCGTCGATTCGAGCGTAACGGGCTTCCTGAACGACGCGATCTTCGCTCCCCTCGGGGCGAGGCTGCCGGAGGGCTACATCGACCTGGCAATAGGCTTCCGCCCGGGGGTCCTGGGCGAGAGCGCTCTCCTCGCCGTAGCGCTCGGTTCCGTCGTCCTCGTAGGCCTGCGGCTCGTTAAGCCGCTCGTACCCGCGGCCATGGCGGCCAGCTTCGCCGTGCTCGTCTGGGTCTTCGGCACGGGGCTGCCCGGCGAGGGCTTCGCCTCGGGCGACGTGCTCTTCGCCCTGGCCAACGGAGGCTTCCTCCTGGCGGCCTTCTACCTCGCGGTCGATCCCGTGACCTCGCCGGTCGGTCGCGTCGCGAGCCTCGCCTACGGCATCGCGCTAGGGATGATCTCCTTCGCCTTCAGGCGCTGGGGCGCCTACGCCGAGGGGAGCGTCTACGCCATCCTGCTCATGAACGTGATGACTCCTACGCTCGAGCGAGCCGTGGCCGGCCTCCGCCGAGGCTCGGCCGTCAGGAAGGGGCTATCAGCGTGAGCGGTAAGCGCCTCGATTCCGACACGATAGTCATAGCGGTATCCGTTATCCTTACGCTGGCGATCTGCGCCGCGCTATCGTACTACGCTACCGTCCAGGGCGACGCTACCCTGGCGCGGTCCTGCGACGAGGCCCTCGGCGCGGCGAGCCGCCGTTCCGGGTGGACCACCTTGCGGGACGGCGCGATACTGGGCCGAGCCCTCCCGAGCGGCAAGGGACGGGCCGCCTACCTGATAGCCGTGAGCGGAGAGGACGGCGAATACAGGGCCGTGGCCGAGGTAGACGGCGATGGCGATATAGTGACCGTGAAACCCCTACTGGTACGCGGTACGGCGACCATGAGGCGCCTGGGCTCCCTCATAGAGCGCCAGGCGGAGCGAAAGCCTAAGCGGGACGCGTCCGCCCTCGATGCCTTGGTCCTGCCTGCCCTGAGCGATACCCTCGAGGCGCTAGCGCGCCTCGAGCGAGCCCGCCTGGAGGAAGCCCATGACTGATACGACCGAGTCGAGCCAGGCTCGATCCTGGATGAGCCTGGCCAGCCTGACGCCCCTGCTCGTACTAGCCAACGACGCGGCCGGCGGCCTTATCCTCGGACTTGGCCTGCTCGCTACGCATAGCGCCGCGGCGGCGACGTCCCTGCTCGTGCCTACGCGCCTCGGCGAGTCGCGGGTCTTCTGGCTCTCGGCCCTCGCCGGCGCCGCGGCGTCATCGCTGTGCGCCTCGACGCTCCGGCTCATCGATCCCTTCCTGTACGAGGCCCATGCCACGAGGTTATTCCTGACCGCTTTCATCCTACCGGTGATGAGCGTCTGCGCGCCTCCTCGCGGCATGGAGGATCGCGAGCTTACGCTCGACCAGATCCTCAGGGGCCTAGGCTACGCCGCCGTGCTTGCCGCGTTCGGCGTCGCGAGGGAATTCCTATCGACCGGAGCCGTCGGCTTCGGTCTCAAGGCCTCCATCGGATCCTTCCTTCCCATCGCCGGCCAGCCGGCCGGCGCCTTCATGCTGCTCGGGCTCCTGGCCGCCGGGATCAGGGCCGCCCTCGGCATGGCCGGGAGGAGCGCGTCATGAGCGCCTGGGGCATAGCTTTCTACTGTACCTTGGGCGGTAACGTCTTCATAGCCTGGGGCCTGCCCGGGCCCCGCAGGAACCTCGGGCCGGCCACGCCCGCCTCCGCGGCCCTCTTCCTGGCCCTGGCGTCCGGCGCGAGCCTGGCCTACGGACTCGTCTACCGCTACCTGTTCCTGCCGTTCAGCATGGAATCGCTCTCGCCGCTCGCCTTCGCCCTATGCCTGCTCGGCGCCTACGCGCTCTGCCGAGCCCTCGGCGCCCTAGGGGGCAGGGACCTGCCCGCCCTGGGCGATACGGCCTTCCAGGCGACCCTCGCCCTCTATGCCATCGCCATGGCCGTGGGAGGCCAGTTCCTATCGCCCTGGGTCATGCTAGGCGGCGGAGCCTCGGCGGCCCTCGGCTACGTGGCCGCCACCCGCTTCCTCGACGATATAATGGACCGGCTCGACCTCGAGCCCGTCCCGGCTCCCTTCCGGGGCGCCCCCATACGGTTCATCTCGGCCGGCCTCATGGCCTTGGCGTTCCACGGCATCGACTCGAGTTTCTTCTCGATGCTCCTTAGGTGATAGGCGCGCGCCGGCGGCGCGCTTTCCGGCTTTTCCGCCGGATATAACTGCGATATACTCACGGTCAATGTTCATAAAGGATGTCCTTGCATGCTCAAGTCGCACCTCGTCGTAGGTACCTATAATCATCTCCCCGAGGGGCTCGGCGACTCGGAGTTCGAGACCGTCTACCAGACCTGCTATAGGCCCTTCCTTTCCACGCTCAATCGCTTCCCGGAGATCCAGGCGACCCTATTCTATTCCGGCAGCCTCCTCTCTCGGCTCGAGGCGCGCCATCCGGAGTACCTCATGCTGCTCGAGGAGATGTCGGCGCGCCGGCAGATAGAGCTGCTCGGCGGCGGTTTCTACGCGCCTATCCTGCCGCTCATACCGTCCTCTGACCGGCTCGGCCAGATAGAGCTCCTGACGACCTACCTACGCAAGAACTTCGGCAAGCGCCCACGCGGCTGCTGGCTCGCGGAGTACGCCTGGGAGGCCTCGCTCGCCTCGACGCTCCAGACCTCCGGCATGGATTACACCTTCCTGTCTATCAGGCAGTTCGAGGAGGCCTACGGCAGGCGCCTCAAGGAACCCTTTCCCGTGGTCACGGAGGACCAGGGCCGCTGCGTGACCGTCCTGCCCACGGTGGATTGCTCCTCGAGCCTGGGGTCGCCCGTGGGCCTCGTAGAGGCCGCCGAGGCGGTCGGCTCCACGGCCCTGACGGTACTGATGGTTCCCGGCGAGCATATCAGCCGGCTCTGGGAGGCCTCCGGCCTCGAGTCGCCCGACCTGTACATGGAGCAGACCCTCGCCTGGTTCAGGAAGAACTCCCTTGAGTCGGAGACCACGACGCCCTCCCGCTTCCTCAAGTCGAGGAGGGCCACGACGCGCCTCTACTTCACGGGCTCGGCCTCGGAACGCTTCATGAAGGCCGGCTGCCCCGAGGGCGGCGACTGGCGCAGGGCGAGTCCCCGGGGCAACGTCATACGCTACGCGAGCGCCTCGGCCCTCTACTCCAAGATGTCCTACGTACACCTGCTCATAGGGCAGCTACGGGGCGACAAGTCGCGTAAGAAGAGCGCCGCCGAGGACCTCTGGAAGGGCCAGTGCGGGGACGCCTACTGGCTGGCGCCCTCGGGCGGGCTCGACTCGCCGACCGTACGGGAGGCGGCCTACCGCTCCCTCATAGACGCCGAGCTCACCACCCGGCAGAAGGGCGCCTTCGTGCCCGGCATCGTCAAGGCCGACCTAGACTTCGACGGCATCAAGGAATACATCTACCAGGCGGCCGACCAGAACGCCTACGTGCACGCGCGCGGCGCCTCGCTCCACGAGCTCGACGCGCTCAAGGCGAGGCGCAACGTCTGCGACGTGTTCTTCCCCGTCCAGGACGACGATGCCGCCCGCAAGGCCTGCTTCATCGACAGGCTCTACGCCGAGGAACCGGGGCCCGAGACGGCGGCCGCTCCCTGGAGGACCGATATCGGGCCGTTCTGCCGCTCGCAGTACGAGGAGACGCAGCTGTCGCCCGACCAGCCTACGATGTGCTTCAGCCGCGACGGCGTGGTGGGACTCGGCGGCTCTAAGCGCGCTATCGCCGTCACCAAGCGCTACTCCTTCGCCAAGCGACTCGTCAAGGTGAGCTACGGCGTCCAGAACCGCTCGGACGCCGACGCCCGCTTCTGGTTCGGCGTCGAATTCAACCTCTCGGCAGGCGCCGACGGACTCGAGTCCGTCGAATCCTTCTCCGCGGACGCCTCGTCCCAGGGGCTCAAGGATCCGAGCCTGAACGAGAGCCTCGGTATCGCCTCCAGGCTGACCGTTCGGCTCAAGGGAGCCCTCAAGGCGATAACGATCGCCGCGAACGTCCCGGCCAAGGTCGTTATCGCTCCCGTAGGGCCGGGCGCCAGCCAGGGGCTCGCCGTCCTCCTGGCCTGGCCCATGGCCTTCGGGGGCGACGAGACCTGGAAGAGCGACGTCTCGCTCTCCTTCGGCGAGTAGGGGAGGCCTGGGGCGCCAGGGGCCCCGCTGTTGCCGAGGGATGCGCTTTAGGCTACTATTGGCGCCATGCCATCGAAGCTACCCGCCAGCCTCAAGGGGCTCCGCGTTCATCTCGTAGGCGCCAAGGGCACGGGCGTCTGCGCCCTCGCCGAGCTCCTCGTGGGCTCCGGCGCCATAGTAACGGGCTCCGACGTACCGGAGCGCTTCTATACCGACGAGGTCCTCGCCGCCATCGGCGTACCCGTCGGGCCCTTCTCGGCCGATTCCGTAGACCCTTCCGTCGCGCTCGTCATCCATTCGGCCGCCTATAGGCCCGATACGCACGTGGAGCTCCGAAGGGCAGCCGAGCTCGGCATTCCGATCATGAGCTACCCCGAGGCCCTCGGGAGCCTCTCCTCGTCCCGCGACTCCAGCGGCATAGCCGGCGTCCACGGCAAGACGACGACGAGCGCCCTGGCCGGCATGGCCGCCAAGGCCCTGCGCCTGCCCGCGGCCGTCCTCGTCGGCAGCGCCGTATCGTCCTTCGGGGGGCGCTCCACGCTGACGCTCGGCGACGAGCTCCTCATCGCCGAGACCTGCGAGTACCGACGCCACTTCCTCGCATTCAAGCCCCGGCGCATCGTGCTGACGAGCGTGGAGCCCGACCACCAAGACTACTATCCCGATTACGAGTCCATCGTCGCGGGTTTCGTGGAGTACCTGTCCTCCCTGCCCCGGGGAGGGGCGGTCATCTACTGCGCCGACGATCCCGGCGCCGTCGACGCCTGGGAGCGAGCGCGGAGCGGCCGGCCCGACCTCAGGGGCCTGCCCTACGGCTTCACTGCGGAGGGGCCCTATCGTATAGTGCGCTACGGGGCGGGGGATGGCTTCGCCTCCTTCAGCCTCGCCGGGCTCGACGCCTCCTTCAGGCTACGGGTGCCCGGCCGTCACCTGGCCCTGGACGCCGCGGCCGCCCTGGCCCTCTCGGCTACCATAGTCGCCGACCGAGAGGGCGGCCGGGCCCTGCGCGGCGACGAGCTGCGCGCGCTCGAGGCTGCCATGGAGGCCTTCGGCGGCGCCACGCGGCGCGCGGAGGTAATATGCGAGGCGGGCGGCGTCCTGTTCATCGACGACTACGCCCACCATCCTACGGCCATGCGCACGACCCTCGCCGGCTTCAGGGAGTTCTATCCGGACCGGCGCCTCGTCCTCGACTTCATGTCCCATACCGCCTCTCGTACCAGGGCCCTCATGGACGACTTCGCCGGCGCCCTGGCGGATCCGGCCCTAGGCGAGGACGGCCTCGTCGTGCTCCACAAGATCTATCCCTCCGCGCGGGAGGCGCCCGACCCCGAGACCACGGGGCGCGTCCTCTTCGATAGGACGCGGGCGCTCCGCGGCTCGGGCGGCACGGTCTACTACGAGGAACCGCTCGACGCCTTGCCGTTCCTGCTCGGGGAGCTGCGATCCGGCGACATCTTCATTACCATGGGCGCGGGCGACAACTTCAGGCTGGGCCGGGCCCTCTTCGAGGCGCTCGGCGCGAAAGGAACACCATGAAGAGCATGACCGGCTTCGGGGCCTATCGCCTCGACTCTCCCGAGCTCAAGGCGACGCTGACCCTCAAGTCCTGGAACAACCGCTTCCTCGAGCTGGCCGTGCTGATGCCCGGTTACCTGGCGCCGGTCGAGCGCGCCCTCCGCGACGTCGTGGCCGCGCGCGTAGGCAGGGGAAAGGTGGAGCTGTCCATACGGGTGCTATCCTGCGACATGCCCGCCGACGTGGTCGTGGACGCGGCGAGCGCCAAGGCCGTGGCCGAGGCGCTCCGGAACCTGGGACGGGCCGCCGGCATCGACGAGCCCGTACGGCTGTCGCATCTCCTGGGCATAGACGGGATCCTCGGCTACGAGCGCAACGTCGACGCGGACGCGCTCAAGGCCGCCCTGGAGCCTGCCCTGTCCGGCTGCCTGGACGCCTTCGACGCGGAGCGCGAGCGGGAGGGCGCGGCTACGAGGATGGACCTGGAGGCCAAGCTCGCGTCCCTGGAGGCCGCCCTCGACACCATAGAGGCCGCGGGGCCCGCCCTGGAGGCCAAGGCCAGGGCCTCGCTCAGGGCCCGCTTCGAGGAGGTGATGGGCGATCTCGTCGACGAGGCCCGCATACTCGGCGAGCTGGCCTCGTACCTGGCCAAGCACACCATCAACGAGGAGATCGTCCGCCTGCGCGCCCATATAGCGGCCTTCAGGAAGGCCATGGACGAGCCGGTCTGCGGCAAGAAGCTCGACTTCATCTGCCAGGAGATGAACCGCGAGGCCAATACCATTGGCTCCAAGAGCTCCGACCCGGCGATTTCGGACGCCGTCATAGCCATGAAGGACGCGGTGGAGAATATCAGGGAACAAGCGAGGAACGTGGAATGAGCATTGATAGCATCGCCGCCCCCAAGTCGTCGATCATAGCCATATCCGGCAAGAGCGGCTGCGGTAACTCTACCGTGTCGCGCCTCGTCGCGGAGCGGCTGGGGCGCAGGCTCGTCAACTATACCTTCCATACCATGGCGGACGAGATGGGCATACCCTTCGTACGGCTCCTCGAGATGGCCAGCGCCGATCCGTCCTACGACCGGACCCTGGACGAGCGCCAGGTGGCCATGGCCCACGAGCGGGACTGCGTCATGGGCTCCCGCCTGGCCATATGGCTCGTGCGCGACGCGGCCCTGCGCGTCTACCTGCACGCCTCGAGCGAGGTGAGGGCCGAGCGCATACGCAGGCGCGAGGGAGGGGAGGCGTCGGCGGTACTCGCCTTTACCAAGAAGCGCGACGAGACCGACCGAGAGCGTTACCTGTCCATCTACGGCATAGACAACGACCGGTACGACTTCGCCGACCTCGTCATCAATACCGAGCGCATGACGCCCGAGCGCATCGCCGACGTCGTCGTGGCCGCCATCGGCGGGCTCGATGGCCGATAGGAGGCTCGTCGTCCTCGTGACCGGGGCCTCGAGCGGCCTCGGCAACGCCTGCGCGAGCCAGCTGGCCAAGAAGGGCTACGTCGTCTACGGCACGAGCCGCGACCCCGCCGCGAGGCAGAGGCGAGCCGACGAATTCTTCGAGCTCATCGCCATGGACGCGGCCGACGACGACTCGGTCGAGACGGCCGTGGCCTACGTGCTGGCCAAGGAGGAACGGCTCGACAGGGTGATATGCTGCGCCGGCATGGGCATAGCGGGCCCGGTGGAAGAGACGCCCATACTCGAGGCCCGGCGCCAGCTCGACGTCAACGTGCTCGGCGTGGCACGCATGGCGCGCGCCTCCCTCCCGGCGCTCCGGGCCTCTGGCGGCGCGCTCATAGTCGTCGGCTCCATGGCCGGCCTCGTCGGCGTGCCTTACCAGGCCTATTATTCCGCCAGCAAGTTCGCCCTCGAGGGCCTCGTGGATTCGCTCCGCATGGAGCTCCGCGGTACCGGCGCCCAGGCGACCCTCGTGGAGCCGGGTGACTTCAGGACGGGCTTCACCCAGGCCAGGACCGTCTACGGCCTCGCCGACGGGAGCCCCTACGCCCTCAGGGGACGCAGGGCCATCGCGGTGATGGAGCGGAGCGAGAGCGAGGGCTCCGACCCGGTGCTCGTGGCCAGGCTCATGCTGCGCCTCGTAGAGGCTAGGCGCCTACGACCGCGCTACCTCGTCGGCTCCCTAGGCCAGCGCCTCGGCATGGCCCTGCGGTACCTGTTCCCGCGCTCGCTCTACGAATGGCTCCTACTCGTCTACTATCGCCAGCTGGAGAAGGAGTAGCCCATGGCGCGCGGCGTTACGGTCGGTGATTTCGGAAGGCTCTCGGACGGTCGCGAGGCCCGGCTCTACATCCTCGAGGCCGACGGCCTCTCGGCGGCCGTGAGCGACTACGGCGCTACGCTCGTGTCGCTCAAGCGCGCGACGCCGGGCGGAGGCGCGCGCGAGCTCATCCTCGGGCTCGACGAGGCGGCCGACTACGAGCGGCAGGACGCCTACCTCGGCGCCACCGTGGGGCGCTACGCCAATCGTATCGCCGGGGCTCGCTGCTCCATCGGCGGCCGGGAGTACGCCCTCTCCGCCAACGACGGCCCGAACTGCCTGCACGGCGGGGCGGACGGCTTCTCCCGGCGTAGCTGGAAGGCCGAGCCCGGCCTCGAGGGCGGGCGCCCGGCGCTGTTCCTGACCCTGGAGAGCCCGGCGGGCGACCAGGGCTTCCCCGGCGCCGTCTCCGTCGTCGTCTCCTACGTCCTAGCGGGCGACGCCCTCCGCATCGTATGCAGCGCGGAGACCGACGAGCCGACGCCCTTCGGCATGACCAACCACGCCTACTGGAACCTCGCTGGCTCGGGCGACATCCTGTCGCACGAGCTATCCATCAAGGCCTCTCGCTACCTGCCGGTGGACGAGCGGCTCATACCGCTTCCCGGCGAACCCGCACCGGTAGCCGGCACGCCCTTCGACTTTCGCTCGCCCAAGCCCATAGGGCGCGACCTGGCAGCCGCGGGCGGCTACGACCACTGCTACGAGCTCGACGGGACGGGCGCGGGGCGCGGCGATGGCGGGAGCCTCGGGTTGGCTGCGACCCTCCGGGAGCCGCGCTCCGGCGACGGGGTCGAGGTCTGGACCGACCTCCCGGGCCTCCAGTGCTATTCGGGGAACTTCCTCGACATAGGGCGGGGGCGGGCGGGCGTCCGCTACGGCCGCTACGGGGGCCTCTGCCTGGAACCCGAGGCCTTCCCGAACGCGCCTAACCGGCCGGACTATCCCGCCGGCGTCCTGTACCCCGGGCGGCCCTACCGGGCCGCTATCGAGTACCGGCCCATCCGGGGCTAGGCTAGGAACGCCGCAGGACCTCGAGTATGTAGTCTATCCAGGCTGACGACTCTATGTAGTACGACGACTGGACTTGGAGCATGTCGAAGAAGGCCTCGCGGTAGGCTCCCGTCATGGCCTGGGCCTGTCCGCGGTAGAAGCGCGCCTTGCCCTGGTTCTCGGCCGAGCGCGGAAGCGACAGGAAGAGCGTGAGCTGCCTGGTCGCCTCCGCGTAGGCGCCCTTGGCGAAGTAGGCTCCGACGATGGAGCGTAGCGCATACTCCTCGCCGCCGCCGCCGGCCTTCAGGTCCTCGGGAAAGATAGTTACGCGAGGGCGATCGGCCTTGGCCTGGGAGCCGTGCGAAGCAAGGAGCGTGGCTATGGCCTTCTCCGTCTCGGGTAGCAGCGTAGCCCTCCTCGGCAGGGGATCCGTGAAGTCGACCGGCCTGGCATCGCTGAAGCCGCGGGTCAGGACGAGGTAGGGCAGGGGCATGCTCCTGGACGCGGCGCCGGAGCTCGGGAGCCCCACCCGGAAGACGCCGGCGCGAAGCGACACGGTGGCGACCGTCGCGTTGACGCCGGCCTCGAGGCGTATGGCGCCGCTCGATAGGGCCTTCTCCGGTAGGACGGCATAGTAGTAGTCGACGCCCGGCACCGGGAAGTCGCGGTAGGGCCCGGAGCCCAGCGGCACTATGGCCGCCAGGGCCGCGTCGAGTAGCGACGAAGGCGCGCGTATGGGAGAGGTGCTGCGGTATATGACGAGGCGGCCCGTATCGCCCGAGGCGTCCGCGGAG
Organism: uncultured Treponemataceae bacterium; assembly: GCA_964573825.1. GTDB lineage: Bacteria > Spirochaetota > Spirochaetia > Treponematales > UBA12059 > SZUA-370. The sequence goes on along the minus strand of CAZNNA010000043.1, from coordinate 551 downwards.
ACTACTATCGCGTCGCCGTCGGCTCGCGCCAGGATGCCCGAGACCCTCGGCTCCGACCCGGCGGCGGGCGCGCGGGGTTCCTCGGCTGAGGCGGCTACGGCGTCCATGGTCACGTTGCGAAGGGGAATGAAGAGGCGGTACTCCGAGGCCCCGTCGGCTTCCTCTCCCGACGGTACGCGCCCGAGCACGAAGTAGTAGTACGGTTTCGCGTCGGTCGCCCTATGGGTAAAGGCCATGACGCCGGGATCCACGGTACCCAGGAGCTCGGCCTCGGCGAAGTTGTCGGGGCTCGGTAGCTCGCGATGCCTATAGACGGCATAGCCGGCCTTTACGTCGGGACTGTCCTGCCACGCTATGACGATGTCGCTACCCCGCACGCCGACGCGGAGGCGCGACGGATAGGGCGCGAAGACCTCGCCCTCCTGAGCCAGGGCGGGAGACCCGAGTACCAGGGCCGCGACGAGCGCGGCGACGATGGATCCGTGCGCTTTCATATCCCCTATAATATCGGAACGAGGACGAGTCCTCCATAGGTTAAAGGATGCTTCGAT